>CAYJQF010000007.1:0-24415 GCA_964372375.1 Candidatus Woesearchaeota archaeon | reverse complement strand
GGTTTTCCAGAAGAACTATAAATAATCTTTCTTAGTTGCCATCCTCGGGTGGGGGTTTGGAAAATAAGAGATTTAAATTTTAGCCGAAGAAAAAATTGCTGATAACATCGGAATTTAACGAAGTCACGACCGAAGGGAGTGATTTGGGTGGAGAAACCTGCAAGGTTTCGGAACCGTTAAATTCCTGTTAGTTTCCCCGAGCCGATAGTCGAGAGCGCAGCGTGGTCGAGCGAAACGAAGTTTTCCGAAGAAGTTTTTATTTGGTGGGCTTTCTAGGCTCAGGATGAGGATTCATCATATCAACTTCGAAGTGCGGAACATCTCCTGAGAGGAGCTCTCTTGGATCATGTATTCCCTTCTTACCTGCATGAACATGCACTTCGATACCTTCTAATTTAAAATCATCAACAACACCATAGAATTCATCTCCGCGTCCAGAACTATACATAATTCTGATTGAGGTAATATTAGGAGTGATATATCCTAAATCCACTAGTTGTTGGAATTGTTCTGGACCTCGAAAACATTTTGGGAGTCTTTCATTTCTACAATATTCAACATATTCTTCAATTGTTCCATTTCTTTGAGGATCGTACCAAACTCCCATAATGTTTAGTAATGTTGATGATTTTAAAAAGCTTGCCCACCAAATAAAAATTGCTGATAACATCGCGATTAAGAGAAGTTGTTTGCGGTAACTTTAATTATAAATAAGCAAACAATTTGGGCTAATTTCTGTTTTTCACGAAGAAAATTTGCGAAGCAAAAAGAAATTACCTCTTAACCTGCTGTTCAGGGATTTTTCTCGGAGAGAAAAACACGAGCTGAGCTACTAAGGCTCCTCGTGAGTATTATGAAGGCGGAGGTAATTTTATAAATCTGCAGTATTTCTCTTTTCTATGAAAGACTTTTCAATTTTGATTATAAAACCAGAAGTTATAGAAAAAACAGAAGAAATAGAAGAATCAATAAAAAAAAGAGGATACAAAATCATCTCAAAAATTGAAAAAGATAATTGGAGAAATACTGCCAAAATTATGTATAATGAATTTTCGCCAAAAGAGATTGATATATATATCCAAGGTTATGATAAACATAAGTTTGGCGACAAATTCTTGATTTTAGTTCTTAAACATAAAGAGGGCAATACATTAGAAATACTAAATAAGGACAAAGGTAATTTTATAAAATATCAAACCAAAGATGAAAAAACATTAAGAGCGGAATTCGGTTTGCCAAAAAAATACAATCTACAACACGACAATATTACCTTTGTCTATTGTGGAATTCATTGCCCTAAAAATGAAGAAGAACGAAAATCTCAGATAAAACTATTTTCTCTGCCTGAAGAATATTTCCCTTTTCCAAAGGAAAAGGCGTCAGCCTGAACATCGCGATTAAGAGAAGTGGCAATCCCTCCAAAAATTTGTCCTCTGGAGCAAAGCGACGAGCTGAGAAATTTTTGAGAGCTGGATTGACATTTGGGTTAATTTCTGTTCGGCACAAAGCCGATTTGCGAAGCAAAAAGAAATTACCTCTTAATCTGCTGTTGGGAGATTTTTGAGTTATCAAAAACACGAGATGACGCACTAAGCGTCCTCGTGAGTAAAAAATTATCTTTGGGTGGGGGCGGAGGTGGAAACTCCACCAATTAATAGAAAAAATTATCGTGGCTATTTTGAAATTTTAGGGTTGGGCGAAAGGTTTATAAACTATAGAGTAACAACAAACTTATGATACAAATACAACGAGCAGGTCTTTACACAGACATGGACGCAATAGAAAGAAAGTGGGCTTTCGAAGATTACTTAGAAGCATATAAGCAAAAGCCAACAGAAGAACTGAATGCTATTAGAAACAAAGATGAAAGAAAGACCACTTTAAGAAAATATTTTGAACTTTTCTTTTCAACTGGCGAAGATAGAAGAAGAGCAATAACTGCAAGAAAAGTTCTTGAGGAAAGAGCTGCTCAAGCCCAACTCTAAGAAAAATTTGGGTGAGTGAAACGAACTGCTTAACCTTTGTTATAAGAAGTTTCAATTTCTTTCTCGTTCGTTTATGGGTTAAGCAAAGTTTTTCTTTTGTATTTCGCGATAATTTTTCAGTATCTGGGTGGGAAGAAAGATAATTTTTTATTTCCCCGAGCCGAAGAATGAGGCGAGTGGTGTAAATCCCAACATAATGTTATCATAAGTAAATTTATGATAACATACTAAAAAGTCCTGTTAGAATAAATCAGAACACGATCTAAAATACCCGCACCGCCTGCATTTCAATTTGCACTTTTCTGCTTCCAGCATGAAGCCGCAGGCTTCACAAACGTATGAAGATTCATCATCACTACTTTTTTCTTGCTCCACGACTTCTATAAACTATCTCTCTTAAATATTTAAATCTTCACTGGATAGCTTTAAATATCCTCAAATAGTTCAGGAGTTATGAAAGAAGCACCGAATGCTGTTCCTGCTCCGATGAGCAAGAATTATACTCCTGGAAGTGTTCCTGCAACGCCACAAGTTGACTTTAACGCTCTCAAAACGAAGCTTGAAAGTTTTAAGAAAGCAGTTGTAAAGAAGTACCCATTCACTATGGCTCTGGTCTTGTTGCCTGCGCCTGCGTTTCCGCTCTTTGAAGAAGATGAACAATTGCCGAAAGAAGTGATTGAGACAAAGCCGCTTCATATGGCTATGCTCATTCCCGAGGAAGAGTATAAGAATATTCCCAAAATTAAACTGGAAGTCATTAAACTTGCGAAAGAAACCAAGGAGAACTTGTGGATGCACATCAAGACGCCGGTTGATTTGTGGAATTATGGACTTGACAGCAAATATGAATTTCTTGATGCTATCAGCCAAGGATTTCCAGTGCATGATAAGGGCTTTTTAGGAGCACTGCGCCTGGCAAGCATCCATAAAACGCTGGTATTGCGCAAATTTGACAAGTATGTTGCCAGCTATGTCATTGCCGGCTCACTAGTCAGAGGCACGGCAGGCAAAGACTCTGATGTGGATGTGTTTGTGGTCATTGATGATACTGATGTAAAACGAATGAGTAGGATTGAGCTGCTTGAGCGGCTGCGGGGTATGATTTATGAGTATATCAGAGAGGCAACGGCGCTTTCTGGCGTTAAAAATGTGCTGAATGTGCAGGTCTATCTGCTTACTGACTTCTGGCAGTCGGTCAAAGATGCACACCCCGTCATGTTCACCTTTATTCGAGATGGCATTCCCTTGTATGACCGAGGCACGTTCATTCCTTGGAAGCTATTGCTTAAGATGGGTAAGATTAAGCCCAGCCCTGAAGCGATTGACTTGTATATGAAACAGGGAGAACAGACAGAAGATTTTGTGAAACGGAGATTATTGGATGCAATGGTTGACATTTATTGGGGTGTGGTAACGCCTACACAGGCATTGATGATGTTAGCAGGAGAAGCGCCTCCGGTGCCTAAGACGATCGTACAGGAAGTGAAGAATGTCTTCGTTGACCGTGAGAAAATCATGTCTGAGAAAGATTTAAAAGTATTAGAGAAAGCAGTGCACTTATTCAAACAATATGAGTATGGCAAGCTGAAAGAATATCCGGGAAAGGAGATTGACCAGTTTTTGAATGAAACGAAAGCATACAACGCTATGCTGCGAACCCTGCGCACGAAATTAGAGAAGAAAATGCAGGCAAAGACGACTGAAGAATTGCATGAACAAGTCTTTAGCCTCTTGAAGACCTTCTTCGGAGACAAGTCGCATGCACAATTAGTAAAAGCATTTGAAGAGCAGATGGTGCGGAAAGGCAAAGTGCAGAGCAGATTTTCAAAGAGCCTAAAAGAGTTGCATGAAGCTTCCGAGAAGATGCAGGCAGGAAAGATAGATAGCCAGACAATTGACACCATTAAGAAAGAAGCAATTGAGCTGCTTGCCAGCTTAATTGAATATGGACAGCGCGCTGATTTAATCAGCAGCAAGAAAGGCGCGATGCAGATAACGTACAAGGGCAGGAAAGCTGAGCTTGTGTTGCTTGGTAATCATAATTTCCTCATTGAAGGCCAGGATATCAAAAAGATTGAGTCGGGCAAACTAGTAAAGAGCAGCAAGGAAGTGTTTGAGAAAGCATTGCAGGAGCATTCAGGCAAGCTGACTACCAAGGTTTCAGGAGCATTGTTTACTGTTTTGGAAAAAGCCTTGGGTGAATTTGAGCTCGAATTCTAATATGACACTATGCGTGGAAAGAACTATAAATATCGTATGAGCTGGTAATGCATGTTGCCTGAGATTATAACCAGAAGACAAGCAATGCGATTTCCCTTACTGAGCGAATATAATTTTAATCAGCCGAACATCCTTAGTTCTCACGTGTTAATTCCTGTTTCTCAAGGATATGAAGCACGGCAGGTACCAGCAGGATATTTTGCATTAGTCAAGTTTATGCAAGAGGATTTTAATGCGGGAAGAGCAATTGCAGTAAGTGATTTGACCACGCGGTTTGCAACTGATAGTGTGCATGCTCATCGATTTGCAAATCTCCAAGATCGTTTTAAAAGCGAGCCGTGCTCGTTTCTCAAAGCGTTACGAGCACTGCACAATGCCCACATACTCACCTGTGCTTTGACCAGCACTGATAATGATGAACTACGACCTGAAGATGTGGTGCAAAGAAGCGAAGCATATGAGGCGCTCAAAGTGAGAGATACTTATTTGAAACACTGGCGAAGAAGAAATCGCGTGCCCATTGCTACCGTTGGATAGGCACCAGCATCTTTATAAATCTCAAAAAGTCACGCAATATCATGGAAACAGCAGTTATGAGACGAACTGAATTAGTTGCTAAGGCAGAGAGAGCATTAGACCTTGCTGAACAAGAATTAAGGCCTGCTGGTCTTTCCGTCTTTCTCTGTAATAAACTCCATGCGCTTCCTTATGCAGCGCGGGCAGTTGCTCATTTCACTCAGGCTGGTGACTTCTTTGCGGAAGCGGAAGAAAATAGCGCTGCCTTTCGAGCATATCAGCAAGCACTTGCTAATGTTAGAGTTCGAAATAATCTTAGATATAGAGAAATACGAGAACAAGAGGGATTAGTAGCAGCCTGGCGTGCCAAATACCGCTCTGCAGGGATGGACGCGTTTGTAGAGGGCCCTACTATTTTTGAATTGATTCAGAGAATGAAACGAGTGCGATAATATCTATCAAAAAATAGAACCGATATTCTTATAAAGCTCTAAAAAGTGAGTAGCTTGCTATGGCGCGAGAAATGACTGAGGATGATGTAAGGGCTGCCGCTGGGTTGGCATATGAATTTTATCAATCCTTGCATGCAGAACGAAAACCTCTTCCTAAATCTCGTCATGAATTCGTAAGGCAGGTAAAGCCCCGTTTAGTTGAGATTGATGAAGCCTTTCATAATGCTACTCAGGTCATGCGGGCGGTCTCCTGTATGGAAAATGACTATCATACTGAGCTGTCTCATGCAGGTTATCAGTTCCTCAGCAGATAAGCAAATAAACCTCATAACCTTTAAAAAGCTCCTTTTCTCAGAGAATCTATGAAAGGCATACTCGTGCAATTCCGCAGGAGCAGACACCGTATTAAGGAAAAGCATTATTTGCTCGACCTCGGCTATCAAAGCAGGGAAGAAGCAAAGAAATCTGCGGGAAAACAAGTTACGTGGAAATCTCCTTCGGGAAAGAACATTAAGGGAAAGATCAGCGATGCACATGGGAATAACGGTCTTGTCAGAGCAATCTTCGAATCGGGACTGCCTGGACAAGCGATTACTCATGAGGTTGAGGTGGTATAATGAATAAAGAAAGAACTAGTGAAAGTCCAATGGTTGCGCTCGTTGCTAATTTTCAGCAAGCCTTGGAAAGTCCAAAAGCAACAGTACCTCTTGCTCGACTTTCTCCTGATGGTGCCTATAACTTATGCGTTACTTTTAAAGGAAAATCAGGAAAGATGGTATTCTGTAATGAAACAAGAGATGCTCTTGGACGGACAATACAAGAGATTACCGGTAATTTTCCTTCTGATAGTGTAACCTATTTTGTATCTGACTATAATGAATGGAAGGTGGCTGCATAATGGCATTGCGAAAAGCATCTGCATACTCAAAGTTTCAGGCACGGCCATTTACAAGAATATCAAGGAATAAAAGCAAGTCGTACATTAAGACCATTCCCCAGCAGAAAGTAGTGAAGTATCATATCGGCAGTCAGAAAGACTTTCGAGAGGGGAAACATCCGTATGCAGTTACATTATTTTCAAAGGAAAAAGTGCAAGTTCGAGATAATGCGCTTGAGGCAGCCAGACAAGCACTCACGAAAGTCATGGATGAGCAGGCATTGGGGCAGTATTATCTTGCCGTTAAAGTATTTCCACACCATTTCCTCAGAGAAAACAAAACAGCCGCAGGTGCGGGCGCTGATAGAATGAGCACCGGCATGACGCAGAGTTATGGCATCATTATTGGCAGGGCAGCACAAGTGCGTGCAGGCCAGGAACTCTTTATGATTTCATGCTCTACTGACAAAATTGCCAGGATTGCCCAGGATGCTCTCTTATCTGTAAAGGCAAAGATGCCGTGTGCAACGAAGATTGTGTTTCAGGCAGTAAAGAAATAAAGGTTCTCTACCTCTTAACGCTTCCTTGTATATATACTTTTCCCCGCCCGTTTACCCTCGAGGAAAGATTAAAAAACGCTTGTTTCTTCTATATCTTCGTATGTGCTGTCACTTTCATCCTGGGGAGTGGTATCCTCCTCTTCGGTTTCTTTGTAATAGTACTCAGAAGCGGCTGCTCTATAAGCATTCGGGCGCATAGAGATAGACGTATCCCGAGTATATAAATATTCATGTCCATAGAAAAACAAAGCAGGCGCAGAAAAATAGATTTTATCTATAACACAAAGGTCTACTTTGAGTTCTTAAAAAAGTATAAGAGCACCACCTTCTTTCTGATTATATTTATTTTGCTGCTTGAAATGTTATATGTCTTAGACAAATTTCTCTTTAAGATCATTATTGACCGAGGCACTCAATTCTTAGGTGGAACGCTCATACAAGCTGCTTATGTTCAAATTCTTTTGGTCGTTGCAGGTGTGTTTATAGGTGCTTCAGCGCTCAAGGTAGTCAGTAAGTGGCTACACTTACATTTACTCAATAAACTTGAAGCAGGCATTATTACTGATTTGAAAAGAAAGTTCTTCAATCATCTGCTTTACTTATCATACAGCTTTCATACTACTCATAAAACAGGCAGCTTAATTGCACGCTTGGGCAGAGGAGCAAGCGCAGTCGAGCGCATGACTGACTTTATTACCTTCAGCACGTTTCCCCTGCTGTTTCAACTCATTGTTGTTGGTGTTTCTCTCTTATATTTTGATGTTGCTACTACTCTCGTAGTAGTCATCACGGCACTCGTTTTTATTACGTACAGTCTGTGGATACAGCAGATGCAGAAACCTGCAAACATCGCAGTAAATGAAGCTGAAGATAGAGAGAAAGCAAATGTTGCCGACTTCTTTACGAATATTGATTCCATCAAGCATTTTGGAAAAGAGGATGTCATCAAGAGCAGGTTCCTAAATCTGAGCGAACGCACCAAAAAAGCGGCGCTGAAACACTGGGATTATTTTAGATGGTTCGATTCCGGGCACATGCTTATCCTTGCTTTAGGAACTTTCTTTCTTATTTATTTCCCTCTGACCAAATTTTTAGCAGGCCAGTTAAGCCTCGGCACGCTCGTATTCGTGTATACAGTATATGTAAATATCTTTGGCCCGTTGTTTGGGTTTGTGCATGGCATGCGCGGGTTCTATCGAAGTATGGCTGACTTTGAAGACTTATTCCAGTATGGTAAAATTGAAAATGAAATCAAAGACAAACCTGATGCAAAACCATGCATCATTCGACAAGGCACTGTTGAGTTCAAAAAAATGACTTTTAGATATCACACCAGAAACATCTTTACCAACTTCAATTTACTCATTAACAAGAATGAGAAAGTAGCATTAGTGGGGCATTCGGGCTCAGGCAAGACGACGCTGGTGAAGCTGCTTTATCGACTGTATGATGTGCCTGCAGGGAGCATTCTCATTGATAATGAAGATATACGTGATTTCAACCAAGAATCATTGCGTTCCGAGTTAAGCATTGTACCGCAGGAGTGTGTGCTCTTTGATGATTCTATCTATAATAATATCTTATTCTCGAATCCTGATGCGAGCAGAAAAGAAGTTATGGCAGCGATGAAATTTGCCCAATTGGACAAAGTTGTGGCAACGTTCCCCTATCAGGAAAACACGTTAGTTGGACAGCGTGGAGTGAAATTGTCAGGAGGAGAAAAACAAAGAGTTTCCATCGCCCGGGCAATCTTAGCAAATAAGAAAATACTTGTCCTCGATGAAGCGACTTCTTCCTTGGACTCGCATACTGAACATGAAATACAGAAAGACCTGGAACGGCTCCTGGAGAACAGGACGGCTCTTATAATAGCGCACCGACTCTCTACAGTCATGAAAGCTGATAAGATTGTTGTCTTGGACAAGGGAAAAATTGTGCAAGTTGGGACACATCGGCAACTCATTACGAAACCTGGCCTCTACCGACAGCTTTGGAATCTGCAGAAAGGCGGGTACCTCGGTGAATAAGTTTTATTAAGCGGGCTTTCTTACAGGAAGCATGGAAGGTGATGCTGGTATTCTCTGGTTTTCTGAGCACGCAGCGCTGGATGCTGCACTCTCCGGACAACGGGGGAAGCTTCTTGCACAGTTATATCAAAAAAAGCTTCCTGTTGCGCCTGGATTCTGCATTACTAGCAGGAGTATACAAACATTGATTGCAGATGCAGGCATTGGGCCGTACCTGCAAGCAACACTCCATGGATTTGCACTTGCTAACAGGAACAAGAAAGAGCAGATGGCTGAAAAAGCGAAAGAGCTGTGCAAGGACCTTCGCTTTTCCAAGGAACTGAAAGAAGCGCTTGCAGAAGCGTATGTATTATTGACTGATTCGTATATGAATGTGCTTTCTGGAGAAAAAGAGGGACAGGGAGCAGTTACCGTTACTCTCGCTCCGACGTATGGAGCAGGCACGTCTGTGCAGATACCTGTTGGTTCTCCTGCCGTATTAGAGCAAGCGCTTGCAGAAAGTATTGCACAATATTATAATGTCAGCGAACTTGAATACCGGCACAAGCAGGGAATAACAAGTATACAACCCTCGTGTGCGATACTCATCCAACAGGCAGCACCGTATGAAAAGAAAAGCAGTGTTTGTTCTTCTATCAATAAAGGAAAAGCTATATTAGTGAACGTGCTTGCTCAGGAAGGCATTGCTGCAAGCTATGTGATTGATACAAACAAGCGTTCTGTTGCCGCCTCGGCAGCGCTTCCTGGAGTGCAGGAACAGCAAGTATTGAGCAGGGCAGAGCTCCAGAGACTCATGCTGTATACCTCAGAGATTGAACAGCTGTTACATTTCCCTGTGCAGGTTTCATTCGGTTTTACGAATGAGAAACTTCTTATCTATGACGTGCATGCCCTCGAACATGAACCAGATACTTCTCTCTTACATACCTTACAACCGAAGGAAAAACAGCTCCCTCTGAGTATGCCTCAATTGCTTGGCTCATTTAGTTTCCTGGAAACAGAACCTATTGTTACAAAGATTCCTGAAACTAGTGATTGGGTGCCTGAAGCACCTGCTGCGTTAGCAGCATTGGACCGTATTGCAATCAGTGTTCAAAACACTCCGGAATCAGAAGCGCATGAATTTGAGAGGGTTGTATTGCACGAACTTGAGCAGCCTGACAGCAAGACAAATATCTTTGGCTTTGTGATGGAAGCATTTGTGTAGTCTGCACTAGTATGTTACTACCCTTAAGATACAACATATAGAAAGATTTAAATACTCTTATTTCTGGGGAAAGGTATGAGTGAAACAGAAGTACGAAAGCGAATGAGAGAAGCTATGAAAAAGCGCCTTGAATTGACGAGCAAGGTTATCGCTCTTAGCGAAGCGCTTAAGAGCACCATCTATAGTCCTGCTGCTCGTGAGGAATTGACTACCCTTGCTCAAGCCGAGCTTAAACGGCAGATTGGTGCAGGTGAATTGACGAATAATGGCCATACCTTAACGCAGGCTGAATATAATGCGTTACCTGAAGATCGTAAAGCTCAATACTTAGATCAAGAACGCACGCGTTTAGGCACTTCTTTAGAAGACCGAATCCGTGAATTCAAGCAAGACGGCAAAAAGCTGGTCAGGGAAGCAGATGGAAAGTATGTCCCTGCTCTCACACAACTAGTAAGTGAAAAAGATTTCCCGAACGTCTTGCAGGGCGTGAATGAAGCAGATGGTCTCTTTATTAGCAAGTATATTCCGTTAGTGAAATATGCCAGGATTGCAAAAGATGGCAAGGTAACGAATGCTGAAGATGCAAAACAGCTGCGAGAACTTGCATTACATGGTGCATACCGCATCGGGCATGAAAGTGCACAAAAGAAAGGTTTCAGCGAGGAACGATGCAAAGCAGAAGGCAATCTGAAAGCACTCGTATTTGAAGATACTGCTCCTGCCAAAGAAGTCATCAAGAAAGGAGCGCAGGAATTATATGATCGTACTAAGGAAGACCTTACTAACGAATATATGAAAGGACTGCCTGAGCTTGAGCAGAAGGCCGCAAAGATAGTGGGAGAAGCATTGCTGAGGGCAGTTGATTCAAGTGAGCCTGAGCTTGAGCAACGGGCTGTTGACTTGTACCAGAAAGCAGTGTTAGATTACCGCTTGAAAGAAAGGTCTTTCAAAGAATTTTATCCAGATGCACATGCAAGCACCTAGTTAGCCAAGAATCTGATCAATAACTGCGGTCATCGCACCTAAAAATTCTTCTGAACGCTGATACCAGATATCAATCTCCTGGCCTTTTACAGCATGAATTGAGCCGTGAAGAATGCCTTTATGGAGTGCATATAATTCTCTCAACCAATCAATGTACTTTGGTTTTAACACGTTGGTTGCAACAAAGCTTTCATGCAAGAGCGCGGGAATGTGCTCGGGGCTGGGAGGGAGCTTGCCTGCAAGCATAAGTGCTGCTTGGGCTGCATCTACCATGCACCAATACAAGCCTTCCACCGCATTTAATTGGGCAATTCTGCTTCGCACTAAATGAGCGGGAGCACGCTGTAAGGCTGCATAGACCGCCTCGTGTGTGGATTTTATCTTCCCTGTCTGCATAAGCATCTTCAGCGGAATGAAGAATCCTCCGGAATCGATTAAAGGCTCTCCATATCTCAGAATGTTAATGATGACTGGATCGCCACGCATGAGGTCCTGCCACCAGGTAGTCAGTTTAATCGTATTGATGTGGAGTTCTTTCGCGTAGTTGAGGTTTTTAATGAGTTTTCCTAATTCCTCCCGATACCAAGCAATCAACTCCAAGTCCCAGGTAAGCGACGCATCATCAACAATAATGATAATGTCAATGTCTGAGCTGGGAGAAGCAGTGTTTTTTGCCTGTGAACCGAATAAGATGGTTGCTTTCACCAGCCTATCAAACTTCTGATGGACTTTGACAGCGAAATCCATGGCAATCTCTTTTTCATTCTCTCCTGTCTTCACTGCTGTCTTAGCATGCTTGACTGGTCTCTTTTTTGTATCTGCCATTATATACTGGAATATAGAGCTTAGAGTGAATGCGTTATTTAAATATTTGCTACGTTCATCGTGTGATTAGGAAGGTAGAGGAATGGCAGTTATTCCATGGGAGTGCCGGAGAACCTGCTGCCGCCCCTTCCAGGCAATTGACCGCCTAATTCTGCTGGCAGATTGGAGAACCCGGCGCCATAAATGGAATGGTGAATATCTGGGTTCATGCCTAACCCTGCAAAATAATTTCCTGCTCCGCCCAAGCCATATGCTTGTGTCCAGTTGGGAGCATCAGCTGCAGCACCAAGGGGTGAGCCAAACGCCTCAAAAGTCTCTGTTAACGGCGATTTCTTGAAATGCTGGTACCAGCCGCCGGTTTCAATAATTTTCTTCACCTGCTTGTTGTATTTGCTGATAATATCAAGCATTTCCTTGGTCGGCACGTTTCCCATCCCCATGGGCAATTCAGTATGCTCCAAGCCGAAATTATCTGACAAATGCACGTGCTTGACGTAGGGAGCAATCGTCTTCGTTTGCTCCAGCAATGCCTCTTTATCATACCCATACTTCCGCAGCATGTTGATGTGGCCGACATCCCACGTTACCCCAATTAATTTCTCAGCATTTTTCTTTGCCTGGCTCTCCGATATTCCTTGCTGTACTGCCTGCTCTACAAATTTCTTGCGGGTTTCCTCAACCAAGGTACGCATATCTTCTGCTTTGCTCAAGCCACCGCCCGCGGGGGGATTCTCCAGGCTGATGATAGGCGCTGTATCACCATACTCTTTATAGGCTTTAAAGGCAATATTGGCATATGTCTGTGAAGCTTTGTCAATCGCAAACTCATTCAAAGGTTTTAACATCTTCGGCGTTTCAGATAAAGTGCTTAAAATACGCACTCCTTTCACCACTTCATCTGCCAATTCAGGCAGCTTGAAAGGATCCTTAAAAGCAGTCACTTTTTTCTGAAGTTCTTGCCGGTACTCATCAAGCTTTTGGATATCTTCCTTTTTGCCGCCTTGCTCTGCAGACAGCCATGCTTTATTAAATAAGTTTTTTAACTCATTGTATGCATCCCGAATATAAATATCGCTGTAGTTCATATCATTAATGATTTCCTTAATAACTTTCTTTTCTTCCAGAGGCCTGCTTTCAATCTCTTTCAGGCCTTCAGGCGTCTGTGCCAGCTTGTAGAATTCCATGAAATTACTCTCAGGCAACTCTGTCTGCAACTTCACTTTTAGTTTATGATCCATGTTGTCCAAGACTTGCTTTCCCTGGTGTGCATGAAAGCTGACCTGCGTTAACAATTTTGACCAGTTCTCTTCATTCAGTTTTTTTAGTTCTTTTTCTGCATCCGGCTTCTCATTCAGCAGAAAATCTTTTTTAATGGGAATTTGGGAAAACCGTTTGTCCCACTCATCTACTACCCAGATGTCAGTAACGCGCTTCACTTTCTTGCCGTCTTCTGTAGTAAAGACTTCCGTCTTCATTTCAGGCAGACCTGATGTGGTGTGCAGGGTAAATATAGTATTCGGTCCCACCATCCTGCTCTTTTCCAAGGCATTGAATATTTGACGCTCTGCCTGCTCACGCTTCGACTCATCCCATCCTTGTTGGGTGATGCCAGTCGCCTCAACTAAAGGACCATGGAAGGTAATTTCAGCACCCACTAATTTCTTCAACCGCTCAATTTCTTTGAATTGCTGCTTGGGCACATACTCTAAGATTTCCGGAGTGATACCGGTAATCTCCACTATTTTTGCACCCGTACTTAACTTGTCTGAGACTGCCTTTAATTGATGGGAAGTCCGAGGATCAGTTGTCAGGCCAAAATCGCCGGCATTGAATCGTTGCGCATATGAAAATCCTAAAGGAGAAGGCGGTGCTTCCGCATCTAAGCCATAGCCCCAGCCTTGATAGAATGAATAATCACCTGCCATCTTAATCACTCTAGGGAAGTGATTTATTTAAAACTATGCTTCCCAAGGGTATCTTCGCTTGACATGCACGTCTTCTGCCTTGACTTGCGTCTGATAGTCTTCTTCCCTGTTTGAATCCTCTCGTATAAGGTCAGGATTCTGGAACACTGGCCTGGCAAGGGGAGGCTCGCCTGAGCGGTTTAAGAGTGTTGCTGTCTGCGTACGCTGGGAGTGCAGGGTATTCAACTGATATTTCATTTCGCTATCCTGATGCGTCGCCGCATACACTTGCCTTGGAACGGGAGCAGTATCTGTCTCTGCTACTCTTCCTGTCTCTCCCGGAGCATCCTGTTCACTGCTAGTTCCCCGAATCAGGGGTGCAGGCATATCGACGACATCAAAGCCGGTAGTAAATGATTCATCAGAAACCTCATCCTCTAAGCTTGATGCATGAGGTATACTGGTGCTTACTTCTTTTACTTTCGGAGCAAGCACCTTTACTTTCATTCCTTTCCTTTTTTCACGCACGTGTATTTCTGGCATATTCTAGAGAGGTTGAGGTTCTATATAAAATGTGCGAGTGTATGTGAAGAACCTTGTAAAAAGATAAAAGTATGGAAAATATCATGAAACCTTATTATTGTAAAAAAATATTAGTAGTATAGTGTAGTTAATTACTCTTCATCTTCTTTCTCGCTGAATGCTGTATCTCTACCGCAAGCTGCAGAGTATGAGAAGAGAATAAAAAGTATTACGCATAGCCTGGCAAACTGGGCATCTTATGCGACTTTTTATACAAGTCATATACCCGGTAGCAGCGTTTCCTCGCATCAATAATTGCCTGGCTTCTCAGAATTTGCTCAAAATCAGTATCTATAGTAATGAGATACTGGTCTGCTTTCTCTTTTTTCTTTGCTTCGGGAAGCAGCGGCTTCATAAAGAAAAATAAGGCGGCAAAGGGGTTGGAATCTTCTGACTCACTCTTTTTCTTCTCTTCTTTTTTCTCATCCAAGAACTCTTCAATATCTTTGGTTAATTGGGAAAGGCTCCGTTCCGTCGCCCCTTCAATTAAAGATAAAACATCGCCCAGATCATCTTTTTCAATATCCCTCTTTAATACTCGCACTTCAGCATCAGATAACGCATAGCTCGTTAGTGTCACTTCCACTCTTCCCCTGAACCCATACCCTTGCTGGCCTGCGCGCTCAGGAGCAGTTCTAAATTTGAACTCCACTATTCCTATCGCAGAAAACTTTTTCTGAGAAACATCCTTAAACACCTTAGGCAAGACACCGGTCTGGATATCCTCTCCCGGATCATATACTCCTTCTCCTAAGAGAACGAGTTCAAACAAGGAAGAGTTAAACGTATTCACCAGGGCGGCTGTGGGTGTTGCCCGCTGTTCTAGGGCATGGGCTGCGCGTAAATAGGGTTTCGCCCAGCGTGCATAGAGCTTTACCGTATTTACCTGACTTCTCAGATACTCCTTTTCAATCTCAAAGCGCTTTCTCAGTTCTTCTTCAGACTCTTTCACCCAAGTAAAAAATTCAGAGACTCTTTGTTTTAAAATTCGTTTTACCCTATCATTTAAGTCCATCTTATCAACTGCATCTTCTTTCGCTACCATGAATGCATCAATAATGGTGACATAGTCAAATTGCTGGGCAAGGCCTTTGATAGCGCTCGTGCCCCTCTTTAAATCAACCGTGTCCATCCAGATTTGCTTCAAAGAAAGCATGCCTTCTTCACTTTCTTTTTTATCTTCAGAATTGTATTTGTCATACAACTTGAGGCGTATCTTGAACTCTCGCAGGTCATAGATAATAGTAAGGATTGATTTAATGACTTGGTTTGCGGCTCCTAGTGTTTTCATCGCTTCCTCCTGCATTTTCGCGGCTTTCAACCCCATCTCTGAGAAATGGCCTGAACCGGGTGCAGAGACAAAGGTGTCTACTAACTTGTCTACAGTCTTATAATCCTCATACATTCTATCTAAAATCCAGAAGTAAATAGGCTCCAGACCTTCACCGAATGAATCGTAAATAAGTGTGTGTTTTTCAATTGGTGCTTTAAAGCCTGGCTTCTTAACGGCGGTTGAATATTGGATTTCAAACAGGTCCATGAATTCATACTCTATTGGTTTTGCTTTCTTTGCTGCATTTAAATAAACGAGGGAATCTCCTTTTTCCAGGCCTTCAGCCACCATGCTTTTCACCTCACTCCTGACTTCAGGATGGCAAAATACATCAGGAGAAATTGCTGCAATTAAATTGTGGATATTGACTGCCATGCTCTTTTATTCTTTTGTAATAGCAGGGGTTTATTTAAAGTTACCTGAGAAGAGTTTAAATAAACTGGTTCCCTAGAAGAAAGATGGGCTTGTTTCGGAAAAAAGGTGATATGGACTTCTTAGATTATACCTTATTACAGAAGAAAGGCCTGTTAAAAGTGCCTGCAAAACAAACAGATATGCTTGATTTGACCATGAGAGGTGTGAGCTCCCCTGCAACGTCTGCAACAAACCCCTTTGGCTTCTTGGACAGCATGGCAGGAGCGGCGAACTCCTTGTCCGTAGCATCTGGAACAGGCGGAGCGCCTGAATTTTCAAGCTTGAAACTTAAGCTGGAAGATGTGGAATACAAGCTTGAACGGCTTGTTGACCGGCTTGCTCTGATTGAATCAAAGTTGGAAGCTTTTGAGGGCAAGGTTCGTTAAAGCTCCTTCAATACTTCAAATGGTGCGCGTAAAGAACTAATCACTTCTAAATCGTGTGCACTCTGTCTCAAATCGTGTGCCAGCTGCCTCTCCACATCCGGCATGGGCTCCTCTATGAACTCATAGAGCTGTTGACTAAGTTGAAAAAATTGAAATCCTTGTTCGGCATGCTTTTGTGCAGTAATAAGATGCACAAGCGCATTCCTCGTGTTTGTAAGAAGATCTCCCTTCTCGATAAGCTCCGTGGTCATACGAGCCTGTGTATGGTGTAAAGCTCCTAGGTTGCGCAAATTAACTACTACTGCATTCGCAAAAATGTGCTTTTGATCGGAAAGATCGTTGTCCCATACCTCTGCAGCAGCTTTATAGTGAAAAAAGCCTTGCTCAATCCATTGATTTTTTTCTGCAGAACCTCTCGCACTGTCAAAACAGTAGTCACCGAGGTGTTTTCTTGTTAGCATTCTGAGCGAATCTGCTTCATACACCCATTGCGGAAGTGCAAGCAGAGCAGCAGAGGTATCAGCATGTTTCTTAGCCCGTTCAAAATAAGGCAGTGCTGCTGAAAGATTCGCTCTTTTCAATAGACTATACCCTACTCGATCACTTATATCAGCACACCATAAGCGAACATACGCATTCTCCAAAGCACCTGTCTGTCTTTCTACCTGTTCCAACGCCTGTGCACCCTCTCCTGCATGTATCTGCTGTGTCATCTGACCCAAGAGGGTATAGAACGGCCCAGCAAGCTCTGCCTGCTCGCGTTGCTTTTGTTCTGGTTTAAGAAAGCGTATGTTGGCGGCAACGATACTGCTCCGTACATCCTGCCCTGTCATGATCCAGACGTGCTTGCTCATACCTTGTCCGAAAGAAAGGAGTATATAAATCTAATGTTAGATAACCTTAAATAATTCGTTCTGATATGAAGTGTATGAAAGACTTTTCAAAGGAAATTAAAGCATACGCTTTGAAAAATGCCCTTGAGTTTGGAAAAGCGGATGCAGGAAGAATATTGCCGAAACTGTTTCAGCATGGCTTAGAGAAGAAAGACATCAAGAAGGTGATGCCTGAGATTGTTACCCTCGTGAAAGAGGTTAATGCTCTGGCTACAAATGCTGTTGCAGCTGAAGAAAAGAAGTATGAACAATATGTTGCGGTGCATGAGCATACGGAAGGAGAACTTCCTGAACTGGAACATGCTGTCAGGGGAAAGGTGGTAACACGACTCTCTCCTGAACCTTCAAAATATATGCATATAGGGCATGCTTTGATTTTTATGATTCAATATCTCTATGCCAAGAAGTACAAAGGAAAATGCCTCTTGCGCTTTGATGATACCAACCCAGAGAAATCTACCGCAGAATTTTATGATGCTATAAAAGAAGATGTATCCTGGCTTGGAATACAATGGGATAAGGAATTGCTTGCCTCTGATGATCTGCCTCGCCTGTACCAGTATGCTGAAAAATTAATTAAAGAGGAAAATGCCTTCGTCTGCTCTTGTTCTCAGGAAGAGATGAAAAAACTGAGAGAAAAAATGAAATCATGCACCTGCAGGAAGAATAGTGTAAAAGAGCATCTGAAAGAGTGGAATGAAATGCTGCAGGGAAAATTTGAAGAGGGAGAAAGAACACTCCGCCTTAAAGGCGATATGAAGTCATCTAATGGAGTTATGAGAGACCCTGTCATATTCAGAATAGCAAAACATGAGCATTTTAGACAAGGGAAGAAGTATTCTGTCTGGCCGATGTATGATTTTGAGGCGCCGCTCGAGGATTCATTAGAAGGTGTTACTCACCTTATCAGGTCAAATGAATTTGAATTGCGAGCAGAGTTGCATGAGCACCTGCTCACTCTACTCAACCTGAAGATTCCTTTTATCAGAGAAATAGGCAGATACCAGATTGCCGGAGCCGAGACACAAGGAAGAATTATACGAGAGCTGATTGAGAAAAAAGAAATAAAGGGATGGGATGACCCGCGACTTGTTACTATACGAGCTTTACGAAGAAGAGGCTTTGTACCTGAGATGTTTCATGAGCTTGCTAAGATTGTCGGTCTGTCAAAAAACTCAGGGCATATTGACCCGAGTGTGCTTGCTTCAGTAAACAGAAAAATTATTGATGCACAAGCAGAGAGATATTACTTTGTCGCACATCCGCATGAGCTGGCTATTGTCAATGCTCCACGCATACAAGAAGTTGCATTGCCGGTGCATCCTGACAAGCAGGAGAAGAGAAAAGTAAAAGTCAGCAGAATATTTATCTCCGGAGACGATGTACGTAAGCTTAAAGGTAAAGAAGTACGATTATTGCATCTGTATAACATACAGCTTGGTAAAACAAATAAAGCTACTTTTACTTCTGCTGAAAACAAAGATATACCAAAAATCCAGTGGGTGAGTGAGGGAGTGAAGACCAGCATTCTCATGCCGGATGCCACCTGGACAGAAGGCCTCGCAGAAGCAAGCATCTCTCGATTAAAGCCGGGAGCGATAGTGCAATTTGAGCGCTTCGGCTTCTGCAGGTTTGATGGCATACAAAAGAAAGGGAACGAGCAGGTCTATGAGTTCTGGTTTGCGCATAAATGAAACAAAGGTTTATAAATAACTTTCAATATGAGAATGTATGAATAAGAGAGGGCTGAGCGATGTTATTACGAATGTGCTTATTATTCTGTTAGTGCTGATTGCCATTGGCATTATTGCTTCTTTTGTACTGCCTTTGCTGCGGAATACAGGCACACAAATTCAAGAGGCGCAGACATGCTTGAATGTTAAAGTGAATGCAGTGAAATGCATCGTTGTCCAGAATGGAAGCAATTATACGACGGTGAATGTAGAGCGTACGCCGGGTGTTGCGGTCATCAAAGATGTGAAATTAGTGGTAGAGAATCCTGATGGGAGCACGGTTGTCAGAGCAATGAGTGCTGCAAATCGCAATGCTCTTACTGAACTGGCAACGGTGATAGAACCGCTTTCAGGCCTTACAATACAACCCAAAGCAGTAGGTGTGTCAGTATTATTGAATGGCTCAAACAATGCGTGCCCTGAATCGCCTCGCATTACTTGCACGTTCCAATAAGGCTTCTTTTGATGTAAAGAATACTAAAGATATCAAAGGGAAATTAAAACTCTATTGGCTCACACATCGTGTTTTTGATATTTAATTGCTTTTTATCCTATTTCCTAATAGCGATTAGAATCCTGCCCGTTATTTTTTCTTACTTTTCTGCTCTTTTTCTGCGGCTTGGAGGCGCGCTTTTTCCTTTTCAATTGCTGCTTCCAACTGGTTGAGTTTCTCCAGCTGTTCCTTTGTACCTATTGGTGATCCTGCTCCTAGACTGGTTTGTTGGGACTGCTGCGGCATGCCTGCCATGCCGGGCATCTTCTTCACATAGTCTAGAATAGATGCCTTTTCCATCTTTAATACGGACTTTGACTCATCCTCGACATGCGCCCGCAGGATGCTCATGCCTGATAAGACACAGTTCAGATTCCAGATTTTCTTGCCGTCAATAGTCTGTAAAATAGCAATAATCTTTTTCACTTCCTCGGTAATGCTCCTGTTCTTCATCTCATCCTGTAAAATACCTTTCAAGGCATCAAGGTCAATCTGTGTGGCAAGGTCAAGCTTTTCAGGCACTTTTGTATTCATTAAATTAAGCATCTGCATGGTCACTCCCTTATCCAAGGTAAATGCCGCAATCTTCTTCTCCTTGGGCAGATAGTAATCGATCTGATGAACGTTCTTGCCTGCTTCCAAATCAAGAATAAAGAACCCGGCAACCATGAACGAGTCGGGAGACTTTGCCTGGAACTGCTTGTACTCTTTTGAATTCTGCAAACGCTCGACGTACGGTGCTAGTTTCATAGTATCTGAGTGGGAAGAAAGAGGAAGTTTATAAGGTTTTAGTTGATTATCCTGCTATGTTTGACGGTCTAAGAAGAGAGCTTGCGGATGTCAATGAACTAGTGAGTTGTAGTGGATTTTACAGAGATGTCTCTTTTTTTCTCCATCTCTTTACAGATCAGGAAAGGAAATTGCGCGACCTGCTTGATGATGCAAAAAGAGAATTCTGCAGAAGAGGTGTTCTTTCCCGCTACACTCCTCAAGATTATCCCTTTGTCAGAAACATTATTGCTGGGCGCATCTCGACATATAATGGAAGATTTAAAGAGAAATTTGAACAGGTGCTTGAAACAATAAGCAGAACGTATGAAACCATTTGCAGGGCTGGTTGATGTATGTATTGTATCAAAGTTACTTAAAGACCTTGATTACACTTTTATTTTGAGGGAAGAAGCTTAGTGCTAAAAATATGATTTACCCAATCGGGGAAGCTGAGTTTCTCTGCTTCATTGGGAAATACTGTTGCATGAGCAAATCCCTCCAGTTTTCCTTCTTGATAAAGGGGACACTGCTGCCAATTTGGCTGTTCACTTTTCATTTCCATGAGGCAGGGAGCATAGCCATCCCGAAGCGGGCACTGATTGCCCTTAGAATCTAGAAACACTCCCATCGCATAGTGAAATCCATAAAGGGGACATGCAGGCCTTGTTCTTGTCTGCTCTTGCCTAGGTACTGTTGGCATGTTGCTTGTATGGTAAGAAACAATTAATAAATATATGTGCTTTCAATCACCTCATTCCCTTTTGTCAATCGTTTCTTTTATCTCATGTATAAAATCCTTTATCTTAACTCCATACTTTACTTTTCCGTCTCTGCTTCTGACAGCAAGTGTATTATTCTTCTCCTCTTTTTCTCCTAGTACCAGAGTAAAGGGAATCTTCATTAATGAAGCGTCCCGGACTTTATCACTTACTGTGGTGTTTCTAAAGTCAGCGTCAATTCTTAGAGCAGGCAGCTGGCCTTTCAGTTCATCCAGGACTTTTTGGGCTGCCTTTGTGTTTCTATCGGTAAAGTTAATGACTCTGACTTGAATGGGGGAGAGCCAGAGCGGCAGATTACCTGATGTTTGTTCTAAAAGAAATGCAACAAATCGTTCATAACTGCCTAGAATAGCTCTATGAATGACTATTGGATGCTTCTTTTCTCCTTTCTCATCCACATAATGCAAGTCAAGTCTTTGAGGAACAACAATATCTACTTGCACTGTGGCGAGTGTCTCTTCTTTCCCTTGTGAATTCTTAATTTGTACATCGATTTTAGGTCCATAGAATGCTGCTTCTCCTGGTCCTTCCACATACTTTTTCTTAGCTTCTTTCATTGCTTTCTTTATAGATTCAGAAGCTTCTTTCCATATTTTGATATCTCCCGTATATTTGTCAGGATTCTTGGCGAAATCAGGCAAAGAAAGCCTGAACCAAGTATCTTTAATGCCCAGTACCTTAAAGACTTCATCAAACATCCGTAGTACCTTACCAAATTCCTCTTTCAATTGCTCAGGAGTTGAATAAATATGCGCATCATTTTGCGTCATTCCTCTAACACGCATTAAACCGTAAGTGACTCCTGACAATTCATTTCTATATACTGCTCCTGCTTCTGCCAATCGCAAGGGCAAGTCCCGGTAACTCTTAACTAGTTTATTGTAAATCATATGATGATGCGGGCAGTTCATAGGTTTGAGATAATAATTCTGCCCTTCGATAGTGATGGGTGCAAACATAGTTTCTGCATAATAGGGTATGTGCCCTGTTTTTCTATAAATTCCTTCTTTGGTAATATGGGGGGTTGAAACATACTTATAGCCTGCTTTTTCCTCAACTTCCCGCATATACTTGAGTAACTCGTTTCGTATTGCTTCTCCATTAGGAAGCCAGAGGGGTAGACCCGGGCCAATCTCATCAGTTAAATGAAACATCTGCAAATCCTCTCCTAAAATCCGATGGTCATTCGGCTTGAGATTTCTCCTGTCTAAGATAATTTTCTTTTCTTTGCTTGGTTTTACTTCTTGAATAGAATGTGCAGACTGTATAGCTTCAGCAACTCGAAATTCTTTGCTTAGCTCTGACAAGGGATGGCCCTTGCATTTCAATTCAAATTCTTTGTAATAGCCAAAGGGTGCTCTGGTTACTTCAAATCCAGATTTTTGCAGGACATGCTGGGCTTCAGTCAAATATTCCAAGGCAGTATCAGGAGGTGCAAGCATGTTTGATAAGTGGGCATACGGATACAAAACCAGATTTGTTGCTTTTACTTCCCCTGCTGTCTTTTTGATAGCTTCGATATATTGCTTGACAATCTGGTCATTGTCTCCTTTTTCCACTGCAGTTAGCACAACTAAACAGTCTTTCACCTCTGTTTTATCAGTATGCTCAAGCTTTTCTGGCTCTTTGATTGCTTTCTTCAAGGGCTTGAAGCGGATGTAGTCGCAATGCAAAGTAATTAAGCGCATATCTGGAAGAGAGAAAGGAGTTATTTAAAGGTTTTTAGAATAATTTATTGTTGCACTTGTGAGACTTACCTACCTACATTAAGATACTCAAAGATGTCATCTGATTTAAGTTGAAATAATTAGTTAACGAAGTAAACGCATCTCTCTTAAATTATAGGCACAGAAACCTAGCTTTAAAAGATGTCGAAGAAGTTGTTTATCCGATGCATCAGGTCTTCCTGAGAAATATTCTGCCGCACAACATAATGTTTCAGAGTCTACTAGGCGCGTAGCTAATGAACGCTGATTTGCTCTTAGCTCGCTTAATGAATTTGATATAGGCGGAGCTAATGTTTGATGCATATGCATACCGCCATAGATGTTCATAATATTATAGAAGATAGTTGACTTTTAAACCTTGTGTTTGTGTTGACACAGTTCATAAACCCTATTTCCGTCCACAAACTGTCTATAAAGTTTTAGATAAATTTGCTAAAGGCTTTTATATTAACTGAAATTGCACTTATTATTTTATAAACAATGTTACGTTGGTAGGTTTGCTTTACAAATCTTTATTTATCTTGAATAATCTTCTTATCTCTGGATTATACACTTGTTTGAATTCATTTAAGTCTATATATTGAGAGTTTGCTGCGCAATGAGTTGCAACCGCCATGAGATAGCGTGCTTCTGCTTCATCTATTTTAGCAATTCTTCCTGCTTTGTCAGCAATAGCACTTGCAAAACTAGGGTACTGCTTTAGTGCTTCATCAAGGAACTCTTCATTGCCCGTTAAAAGGTACATTGCTCTATTGAGCAGCGCATCTCTTTCTATGCCCTCTAGCTGTTTTTCTAACTTCTTAATGAGAGACTCGCATCTTCTAACATCTTTGGATTCTCGCGCAAGTGTTGCTTTGAGAAGAGTAATATTTCTATTATCTGACCATAGTGATTCTCCTTCCGCAAGCAGAACCTGAGCACTTTCAGCGTCGTCTGCTTGAATCGCTAAAACGGCTCGATCTTTGTAGACATAACTCAATGCCTGCTCAAATGTTAAAGGGGCTTGTATTTTTGCCATCGCAACGCGATTCTCACTAGAAGTTGTTTCAACCCCAATTCCGTTTATATTGAGGACGAGATGTTCTAAAGGCAAGAATCTGTACCTTGCATCAAGTTCTTGTTGCACCGCAATATTAGGACTAGCATAACTTATTGCAGTCTTAATATTCTTAAATGCATGAACTTCAAGCTTAGCACACATATCTTGTGGCTCAATCTGTAAATAAAACTGATGACTATGTCCCTTTGCTCCGAGAATACTTGCAACTAAAAAAGGATATCCAAGACAATTGCCGCCGCGCTTTCGCAGTATATCTTGAAGTGTAAAAGCTCCATGCTGATATGCAAAACCTTGATTAGTTAAGTAGTCTTTTAATTCTATAGCGGCTCGCACAGAATTAGCGCTTAGTTTAGGCACTCTTTCTATTAGAGCTATAGCTTCTTCAAACTGTTTACGTGATGCACCAGAAACCTTTGCATAGCACCGTATTGCATAATAATCTTTATTTTTCATATATAAACCGGAATTATAGACTATTTAAACCTTTCTATATGTAACTACTATATAGTAACATTTAAATACTTTAGTAGAGTGAGTAAAGTATGAAAATGAGGCTTTTACAAAAAGCAACAGCAGGACTTGCTTTAGCGGGAGCTTTGCTTTTATATAATGAAGGAAGAGGCGCTGACAGACCTTCTCAGATATCTACCAATGGAATTGCCTTGCTAAAACGGCTTGAGGGCTATT
>CAYJQF010000006.1:0-27947 GCA_964372375.1 Candidatus Woesearchaeota archaeon | reverse complement strand
ATTCTTGACTTCTCTTTTCAAAAATCTTTCCTACAAAGGCAGCTATAAGAATAATGGGCAATAAAAAAATAATAGCTATGTCTGCACCATAAGTATTAGTAATAAAAAATAGTGCTATAAGAATAATATATATAATAATACCTACACAAGCACCCTTAATCCAACCAGACCAATCTTTCCAACCCATAAGGAAAATAAAATCTTCTGCTTTTAAATAACTATCTAAGACTTCAAATTGAATAGAAATACTTTGGCAATTACGCTCGAAATCGGCTGAGAATGAAATTGCTAAAACAGCTTTGCCTGCTGGGAATTCTGGCTTGCGGAATCAAAGTCTTTGTTTAATAGGGAAAGGACTTGTTCTGCAATGGGCTTGATTTGCTTTTCTATGTAATGCTCATAATCTAATTTATGCCTGCGCTTTTGGATGGGTTCTGGGCCTGCAGTAGTGATTACATACGAGATGACGTTTCCTTCCAATTTATCTAACAAACGAGCAGCTTTGACATGCGGAGGCGTTGTCTTGGTGTATTCGTGCAGCTCTTTTCTGATTGATTTTCTATAAATAAGCTGGTCGTCCAGTTTTCCTGATTTGACTTTTTTAATGTATTCTTTGATGAACTTCTCTATAGGCTCTTTATGGAATGCTTTCATGAATAGCTCTTTCTGGAATTCCTGTGCTGCTTCTGTCCAATCTCCTCTGATTGCTTCCAAACCAGTGATTTGCAACTCCTCTTTGCCCGCTTTTTCCAATAAGCCGGCGTACCTCTTCTTCGCCGCTTTCCTGCTTTCTTCTTTGTCTGCTCGTATTTTAGGGAAGAGCAAGGAAAGATAGAGTTTCTCGAATTGCAATTCAAGGAATGAGTCGCGGTTGTACTTTTTCTTGATATAGTTTTTGTAGAAAGTGTTGATGTGCTGCTCTAGCTGTTTGCCTAATGCTTCTGCTTTCTGTTTGCTTAAACCAGTTAATACAAAGACTGAATCAGTATCAGAATAGATGACTTTATAGCCGAGCTTCTCTATTTCCTCTGCGGTCAGTTTGATAATGAACTGGGCGAAATGAGTAATGGATGAGGCGAGGTCAAAGTCGAAGAACCTGGAATTCTGAGAGGCAAGGCAGCCATAGAAGCTGTTCATAATGATTTTAATGGCATAGTTTGCTAGCTCTTTTCCTTCTTTTTTTGCCTTTTCCCTGGCTTCATGCAGCCGGTCTATAATGACTGGCAGAATGCCTTGTTGGTTCTTAAAGAATACACCATTTGGTGTTTCGATTGCATTCTTTTCCTTCTTTTTTCCGAGATAGGAAGCCGGGTCGATGTTAAATGTTTTGATAACGCTTGGATACAGTGATTTGAAATCTAAGACAAGGACGTTATCATAGATGCCTGCTTCTGCTTGTTTGACAAAACCGCCGAGGATTTTTGATTCTTTTCTGCCGTAGTAGGTAGTCGGGCAGACCAGGCCTTTCTTATGCGCTTCCCGAATGTACAAAGAATCAAACGCGGCTATTGATGCAGTAATTTTATCGAGCTGTGCGCCGGTTAGCTGAGAACGCTGCAACGCCAGTTCGAGCATTTTTGTTTTTTCTAAAATGTCGTATACTAATTTGCAGTCCATGAGATTATAGTCAACGATTTTTTGTGGGTCTGTTTTATACAGTCTCGTGATTTCAGCGTGTCGGTTTTTGCCTTTCAAAAGCTTGCCTGTACCTAGAATTGCCTGTGAAACATCTTCTAGTGTGTATGAATCAAAATTGGCAAATTTAATGGAAGGCGCTTCTTTGATGAAAGGGTCTCTGAGCAAGCTTAAGCCGTCTAAGACTTGCCTGCCTGTTATTTGCGCCGACGATGCCTTAAAGAAATTATTTTCAATGCGGAGTTGCAAGGAATCGGCATTTCTCCCGAAATCTGAAGCAAGTTTGTGCTTTTTGCACAAGGCTTGCAGCAATTGCAAGTCATGGTCAATCATGTTCCAGCCGGTGATGATATCTGGGTCAAGCTTGAGCAGCTCCGCTTTTGCTTTTTCCATGCACTCTTCTTCTGTTTTGCAGGAAATTGTATTTTGCAGCTTCTTATTTGTCACCATAAAGTTTTTCTGATACCTTTCTTCATAGAGGCCAATGCAGAACAATTCCCCTGATTCTGATGATTCAGTATCTAAGGAAATGATGTTTAGCTTCGGTATATATGCCGTTGGTTTTAATGCAGGATTCTTATACATTCTATCCACTTTTAGCTCGGGAGCAATAGTATACTCGCCTTCAATAGTAATACTGCCCAAGATGTCCTGGTCCATGAGAAAGCGCATTGCTGGCTTGATATCTGCCTCATACGTGTCTAGGTTGAGCTTGTGAACAGTTTCAATTAATTTTGCGAGGAGCGCGGGTGTGTCTGCGGAAATTTTTGTTACGGTATCTCCCTGGAAATTCTTTAAACGAGTAGGTTCAACTTGATATTTGCTGATATATGTATCTAGCTTCGTTATGTCTCCTTTTTTCACAAAAAAATAGGGCTTGAAATCTAATACTGCTGCAAAAGACTGCCCGTTTTCCAGTCTGCCAAAGAGCTGGATGGTTGTTTGTTCTTCTTTCGTATCATACGAAGTATCCACAATAAATCCTTTCATTCATTTTTTAGGAAATGAAAGTTTTAGAAGGTATCTATCCTTCAACTTTTCTATACAATGTTACTTTATGGTAGTAACATATAGAAAGATTTTTAAAGGCAGAATGAGAGAAGAGTGCATGGCTACAATTCATCGAGGCGTTAGACCCTTTACTACGAGAGAGTCATTTGCTCACGACCTTTATGTAGTTGCGCATAGTCCGCGGTCGCGGAGGGGAGATCTTAATAGTATAGAGGTTACCGGGAGTGTCGAGGAGTTAACGCACCCACAGGCAGATGATCCTGGTAGATATCGTTTTTCAGCTGAATTTATGAGATCTTGCTCTGGGCAGAATACTCAATTTCAAACTATCAGTACGTACTCTAGTGTCGGAACGTATACTGGTACGTTTAATGAACCTCGTGCAGTTATGGACAATTTAACGCTTATTCAAGAAGCTCTCGCTCAAAAAGGTCCCTCTCTTAAATCTGATATAAAAGGCACCTTGCTTGCTGTTGAAAATACTTTCTTTACTTGTTTAGGGAAAGATGCTGCCCGACAATTAGCAAGATAGTTTTATTAATTCTTTCTTCTATGAATAAATATGGGCTTACAAATAGGCGACATTGTGCCACGGAAGGAAATTAAACTGGAAGAGTTGCAAGGAAAAGTGATTGCTGTTGACGCTTTCAATGCCTTGTACCAGTTTCTCGCTTCTATACGGCAGCCTGATGGGACGCCGTTGATGGATGATAAAAAAAGAATTACTTCGCATCTATCTGGCTTGTTCTACCGGAACGTTGCTTTACTGGGTGAAGGCATCAAACTGGTGTATGTGTTTGATGGAGAATATCATGTGTTGAAGGGAAAGACACATGAATTCAGGCAAGAGGCGAAAGAGCTGGCAAAGGAAAAGTATCAGGAAGCTATGGAAGCTGAAGATATACACGGCATGGGTAAATATGCACGGGGATTTTCTAAATTAACCAGGGAGATGATTGCAGAGAGCAAGGAACTGCTGGAGGCGATGGGTATTGCAGTAGTACAGGCGCCGGGAGAGGGAGAGATGCAGGCAGCTGAGTTGGTGAAACAAGGGAAAGCGTATGCGGTGGCAAGCCAAGATTATGATGCGATTGCAGTTGGAGCAACGAGACTAATCCAGAATGTAACTTTGGCGAGAACTCGGAAGACGCAATCTGGCTTTGTGTATATTTCTCCTGAACTGATTGAATATGAAAAGGTATTGAATGAACTAAATGTGACGGGAGATCAGCTTATTTGTCTTGCCATTCTCGTTGGCACTGATTTTAATCCAGGAGGCGTAAAAGGCATCGGTCCTAAGAAGGCTCTTGCATTGGTGCATGAACAAAAGTATCCGGTAAAGATTTTTGGTCCGTTGGAGGAGCAGAGTAGACTGAATTTTGACTGGAAACAGGTGTTTGAACTTTTTAAGAAGCCGAATGTGCATAAGGAATCTTTTGTGTTTCCCCCGCTTGACCGGGAGAAGATTATTGCTTTGTTAGTGCACGAGCATGATTTTTCCTTAGAACGGGTTGAAAAGCAGCTTGCAAAGTTGGAGCAGGCGAAAAAGCAGAATGCCCAGAAGAAGCTTTTCTAAAAGTTTAAATATTCCTTTTCTTGAAAGAAGTATGCCTGTTTGCACTTTAGAGACTTCGCCTCGTTTGCTAGCACAGCTTTGGGCGCTGCAGCGAGAGGTCTTTACTGCGCATACCGTGTTATATCCCGGTTGCGGGATTGATACCAGCCCTTCTGAAGTATTTGAGCAGGTTACGTATGTTGACATTAATCCGGGCTGTATTGACCAACTACAGCGTGCAGGATTTTCTGCCTTTAATCAAGACATCAGAGAGTATCGGCCCGATAGACTGCATGATTTGCTCATCTTAATGAATCCGCAGTTTCGTCCTGATCATGCAACCCCACATCTTGTTACTGGAGGGTATATTGTTGCAAATAACTATCATGGCTCCGCTCGCTGGCTTTTTGAGCATCCTGGACAATTTGCTTTTGTTGCAGGGTTGGGAAATCCTGAAACTGATACTAATGGAGCAGTCAGTGTTGCTTTACATGCTGAAGGCTATTTTGAACCAGTCCGCGACGAGGCTGAACTTATACGTTTGCGGCCTCGTTCGTATCAAGCAATTCGTGAAGAAATGAGTGCTACCTTCGGAGTGTATCGACAAGAGCCGACCGGCGCATTTGAACAGGATTATCAACATACGTGTATTTTATTGCATCGGCCGGTACGATTTCCAGCAAAACGAGTTGCGGACAGCTATGTCTTTCAGAAAAGATAATTATCTCCAGATTAAACGCCAGAGCTGCTTGAGCTTTGAAGGTTTCTTGGGCTGAATCGTTTTTTCTTTAAGTTTTTCTGCCTGCTCATCTTCGCCTTCCAAGACCTTGTTTGCTTTTCCTGCAAACTTGCTGAATTGCTTGAGCTCTTCAATCTCTTCTGCCGTTAGCTTCTCTCCCTTTGCTCCCTTCTTTCCTTTTTCCTTGCTTCCTTTTTCTTGCTCAATCTCTTGCATTCTTCTTTCATTGCTTTCTGCAACTTCTTTTTTGAGCGTTTCAAACGCTTTTTCTGCTTTATGCTTTTTAATATTTTCTTTAAGTGTAAGGAAAAGTGATTCCCAGAGCTTTGTTGTTGCACTTAGGGCGAAGAAAGCGTATATCAACAACACTCCTGCAATAAGCTGGAGGTAGATGCTTGGAATTGTGTTAATAAGTTTAGCAAGCCAGTTTGCAATGAATTCGTAGATGTGAAGCACGCCTAAGATAGAAGTGGCTATGAATGAAGCGAACGCGTGTATCCCGTGGTTCCAGAGTTCAAGGAAGCTGAGCAGACGGTAGGCAAATAGACCTACTGCTATCCAGAGGAAAAAAGTAAGGATAAAGTGCCAGGACCAGGAGAATTCAAGGCCGAATAAGTATTTGAACAGAGGGTTTGCTTTTGTGAGAAGCTCTCCTGTCTGTATGAAGAATTTTCCTATGCTGGTAGTTTCAAGAAACTGCGCCCAGCGTTCTTTTAGGAACTCTGTCCGTGATTGCTTGTCAGCAAGCTTTTCTGCTATTTGTGTAAGTTCTTGGCCTTTGTTTGCCAGCTGTTGGATTTTCTCCTGCTGGGCTGCTCCGAATGGTATCAGGATGAGCATTACCAAGCAGACATACATCAGGCCTCTTTGATACATCTCTTAGTAAGTTTGCATGCCAATTTAAAGATTTAGTACGCCCTCTTTCTTGTTCTAATAGTTACTATTGAGTGGTTACAAAATAGAAAGATTTATAAACCTCTTTTTCTCTGAAAAAGCATGAATACAACAGTACCAAGAGGAAGATTTGGAGATTATTATGTATCTTTGCTTGGCCGATTAGGAGAAGCCAGCAACCGTTCTCGGAGACCGGGATTAGAAGGCTTGGCTGCATGGGGAGATACGTTTATGCAAATGCGGAATGAGCAGACAATGGATACGGCGGCTGCAAAGAGCATTGCAGTTGACACGTTCATTGCAGTAAAAAGGCATAGTGATGAAGTGAGATCAGCTCGGAAAGAGCAAAGGCATCAGCATCGGAAGGATCTTGCACAAGGCATCTATAAGGTAGGTGCTGGTATTGCATCTGGTATTGGCAAAACCGGTGCGTTCTTACTTCGAGGCGCGTATGGACTTGCTCGCGGTTTGGCTAAGTTTGCTATCCAGTATACTCCGGTTTTGGTGAATGCCTATATACATACTTCTGCGCATAATGCTCGTCGTCGGGCAGCTAGTGCTGCAGGTGGTCGCGGTGGTCCTATTCCTAGAGGCAGACCGTATCGAGGTCCAGTTCCTCCAGTTATTACTGTTTTTCCTTCACCAACAGCAGGCACGCCAAGTCCTGGTCCTGCTCCTAGTCCAGCAACTCCCCCATCTCCAGCAGGCACGCCAAGTGCTGCTTCCCCTGCACCTGGAGCAGCCCCACATTCTACTTCAATAATTCCTATAGTTACGAGCACTTCATCTCTTGTACCAGCATCTTCTCTTACCGGTACAGTATATACTGGCACGATACCTTCGCATACATATCTGGCTTCGCTAGCACAGAGGCAAGTCTATGTTGATGCGATGACTGGAAAGTCAGAGGCACGGTTATCTGCTTTGGCGAGTGCACCGGTCTTAGGAAGTATGGAAGATATTGCTTTTACTAACATTCCTCAAGCACAGTTAGAAGATATTGCTCAGGATAGCAAAGGTGCTTTGTTTGCTGACCCAAACATGCGGCAATTACTACATTCTGATATGTCTTCGGATGAGTTGTATGAGCTTGCTGGTATCTATAAATTAAAGTATGAGCAGAGTGAACGTGAGGGCAAGAATGTCAGTATGGGTCGTGCTCTTTATCTTTGGGAGAATGTTTACGGCAAGGCATTTGAAATTGCATATGATGAGCAAAAAAAGCATGCCAGCGGAAACCTTTCTTTTCAAGCAATGTATCAGAGAATGGGAGAACTCTGGTAATTTTTTAAGGCTTCTTTCTGATATTTTCCCCGCCTGCCTGTGCAACTCGCAGGAAGTTTAAGACATCTTGTGCGCCTTGCTGGGCCTTGTACCTGGATTGCTCTCCTTTAATTTCATAGTAAATCTGAATGATAAGTCTGCGTGCGTGAAGCAAGATAGTGACTATGCTGATGATGAAGAAGGAAGTGATGCCTAAGGCGATGCCGCGCAGAATCATGAGTGCGTAGGTTGCTCCAACTATACTAAAGAAGCCATTGTCTTTCGTATAGATGAACGTGAATGGTTTGAAGAGGCCTTGCCCGAAATCGGTGAAGAGCGGCCAGAGCAGAGGTTTGAAGAAACTGATGAAAGGCAGATTGAGGAAGACAAAGAGTGCTCCTACTAGGACTGTGTAGAGCACTACAAATTTTTTTATATTCAAACCAGCAATGCCGTGTAAGAGTAGAATGTCTTTATATTCTGAAGTTGAAAATGTCCAGGCAATTGCTGCTAAGAGCAGAAAACAGATGAGTGCTGCAATAATGATTGATACGAGTCTACTGAGAAACTCGTTCCAGGTAATTTCTCCATATCCTACGGTTGCCAGGGCTCTTTGGATAATGTTTTGATTGCCATCAGTGCCGAAGAGGTAGATGGAGACTTTCTGCCAGATGGAAAGTGTGGGAGGATAATTAGGATTTTTGTTTATTTCTTTATCTGCTTGTGCTTGCACGAGAGAAAAAAACCCAAAGAATAGAACTAAGAAGAGAAACAGGATAAGCACCCTCTTTTGCATCAGCTTCATGGGCTGAAAAGCAGAAGGATGTTTAAATAGCTTTTTATGCTCTTAGCGTCCAGCAGGAAATGATACTGAACAGTCATTATCTCTCGTATGCTAGCAAGCGTTGCTGTATGCGTTACTAACAGACTATGCTCTTTCTTTGATACATCAAAGGTTACTCTGATTTTTAGAGTTTTTACTCAGAAGTGCTATTCTTTGCCTTCAACTTCATCAGACCGAATTTTGTCATAACCGCTTGAACGCTTTACTTTCATCTTTTCTTTCAGAATGTCTGCTTCCGCTTTCTGGCTAGCAAGCCAGGCGATTAAGAAGTTGTCGCCCCTGGTGATGGTGAGTGCGACAATAGCTGCTATAATCATGACGACCAAAGCCACTCCATTTGCATTAGCTACTGCTTGATTGAGTGCGGGAGATGCTTGGCCTCCTAAGAGTGGTGTTACCAGATAGTCTTTGAAGAAACTCCAGAAGGCATTGCCTCCTGTTTTGGTATTCATTAATACCAATATGATCAGGCTGTTGAGGATTAAGTAGATGGAGTAGATTACCCAAAGAATTTTCTGAATGAAAATGCCGAACGGGTTGGCGGCGCTTGCCGTGACAATGGTAAAGAAACCGAGAATGAGGAAGGGGAAGAAGAGGAGCAAAGTCATGCCAAGTGCAGAGTAGGATTGCATTGCGGTCAAGAGGTCTTCACTTGTTAACAGGAAGGTTGCTAAAATACCTATCACCAGTGCTACTACTAAGCGTGCTATCATATTATCAGGGAACTGTGCTTGTGCTAGGGCGGAATAGACCAAAGCAATGATAAGCAGTAAAACAAGCCACTTCAGCGTTTCTCCTGCAAGGTTGAAGTTTGTTGAACTGTATCCGTGCAGCCAGAGGTCATACCTCTCTTGCCAGAAGTTTCCCGTTCCGCTGCTTGTAGCAGCGGCGGATGAGCCAGCAACTACCGGTACTTCAGTACCATCAGCTTGGACCTCAAATACTTTACCAGAAGCATCTTTATAGAATTCTTTTCCACCATCGGTAAAGTACTGTTGTGCGGCAACAGCAACAAGGGAAAGCAAGAAGGAGGCGAGCACGAATACAGTAATAAGAACGCCGCTCTTTTTCATAGTCATGCGTTTCTAGAGGAAGAGTTCTTTATAAATCTTATTCTTGTAGAATGTAGCTATTCATCTGCTAAAACGAACGTTTTTAAATTGAGCATGCATGTAAGAGAGATGTTCGCAAAGAGGTTCAGTTTCCTTGTTTCCTTGCTGTTCGTTCCTTTGGCGAGTGCGCAGTCAGGCTTTTCTGATGTTGGCAGTTTTGTGCAGCAAGTTGTTCAAAGTGTCAAAGATATCTTCATTCCTATCTTTAGCGCGCTCTTCGGAGTCGCTTCGAGTGATGAGTTCTTGCTTACAAAGATTCTGCTGTTTGTCTTGTTGTTTATCCTTGTCCGTGCTTCCTTGAAGTTTGTCCCTCGTTTGGGCGAGCAAGGCGGCGTAGTAACTATGGTGGCTTTTGTCATCTCTTTTTTTGCTGCCCGCTTTATTTCAGAGAATGAGCTTACGAAAGGAATCCTCTTACCGTACGGCACGTTAGGCATTGTGCTCACTACTGCTCTGCCTTTTCTCGTGCTGTTCTTTGCCCTGCATGCGGCAAAAATGGGAGGTATCGGAAGACGGCTTGCCTGGGCATTCTTCGGCATCGTGTTTGTTGCGCTGTTTATCAGCAGGTTCAAGGAATTGTCTCAAATTGGCAAGTATATTTATCTCTCAGGTCTTCTTCTCATTGCGTTGTGCATTTTCTTTGATAAAGCGATTCATCAGTATTTCTTTGCGCATGAGTTAAGCATGTTTTACAAGAGTGCGCGGGCACGCACGATTGCCGGATTACAGGCAGAGTATCTTCATATCTTAAGTGTGGATACTCCTGAAGCAACAAGGCGAAGAACTGATATTGAAGCGCACTTGCATCGATTAGGAGCAGATGTTCCGTAGATTCTCTAAACATAGTATTTCTTGGGCATCCAGCAGAAAAGAGATTTTAGTGCTCTGTATCAAAGAATTAATAGCTACTGTTCGCTGAAGTTACGTTAGTATTTAAAAATACTTATTTTTTCTTTCTAAGATGCTCTCTGGCTTGTTAGGGAGTTGTTTATTGAACAACTCGTCTATACCCCACAACTTCCTTGCCGTGGTAAATCGGCACTTCTTTTACTACACTGCTTTGTTTCAGCTTAATAAGAATGAATAAGCCTATTGCAAGAAGAATGATGCTGAGTGTGGTGAGCATGGTTGTGGAGAGGAAAGCAGGCAATGTGATGCCGAGAATTTTCTTGATAGATTCTACTGTTAAGAGCAGGCCGACGATGCCAAGGATTGCAAGCACATAGCCCAGGACTTTATTCATACCTGCTCAAACCGAAAAGCGTATTTAAACTTTTTGTGCAGAGGTTTTTATATCGTCCTTTCCTTAGAGTGGTATGAGTGCATACGATGTCTTAGGGAATATGGTGCTGGTGAAATTCAAGAGAGAGACTTCACTCCGTGCGAAGAAGCGCTGGGCTGTTTCTTTTATGAATAAGCATGCGCAGGTGACTACCGTTGTAGAAAAAGTGGGTAAAATTAAAGGGAGGCTGCGCACCCCTCAGACAAAGTGGATTGCAGGTGTCAAGAGCAAGGAGGTGTTGTATAAGGAGAATGGGTGCTCGTTTCGATTCAATGTAGATAGCTGTTATTTTTCTCCTCGGCTTGCAAGTGAGCGGAAAGAGCTGGCATGCATGGTGAAAAAAGGAGAGCAGGTGCTGGTGCTTTTTGGGGGGGTTGCTCCGTATGCCATTGTGATTGCGAAGGCTGGAAAAGCAAAAAAAGTAGTTAGTGTTGAATTGAGCAGGGCATGTACGAGGTATGCGCTGGAAAATGTGAAACGAAATAAAGTTTCTGTTGCTGTGGTGCAGGGCGATGTGCAGAAAGTAGTGCCGCGCATCAAAGAAAAGTTTGACCGAATTGTGATGGCGCGGCCGAATTTGAAAGACAGTTTTTTAAGCGTTGTTTTTCCAAAGAGTAAGAACAAAGGCATCATTCATTATTATGGCTTTTATGCTGAAGATGAAGTTGAGCATCTCTCTACTTTGTTGGAAGAAGAGGCACGGAAAGCAAAACGGAAGATTAAAATAGTGCGGGTAAAAAAAGCAGGGGATATTGGAGTCAGGAAGTATAGGTATCGGGCAGATGTGCAGGTCTTAGCTTAGTCCAAGTGCGCTCTCAGTAAATAGTACTCTAAAGTCGATTGGTTCTTGTGATGACACCGGTGTTCCCTCTTGTGAAATTCTTCTCTCAATATCTGTCTTATTACTTTCTTGATACAACCGTGCTTCTCGTTCTTGTTCAGGCCTTGACAGATATCTCCACGTAGGCATTGTTTTTTTCCCTTTTTATAACTATTTAAACTTTTTGATAGACTTACGTCTGGGCCTTGACAGACGTTAGAGGATTAGATCTGCCTTGACAGACGTAGGAGCTTCTCCGCCATGCCAGGTGAATCTTGGGCGGATACGCATTGGGTAGAGGCGTTCGGAATTATCATCGAGAATGATGGCAGAACCTTTGTAACTGGGAAGGTCATCCATCTGTTGTTTAATAGAGGAAAGTACATATGATTGCATGATTTCATTCAATGCTTCAAGGTCTCTTTTTGAAGTAACCCGATGTGCGATGATTATATCTGCCTGAGACATCACGTCTTTGTGAATTTGGCCAGGTTGTTGGGTGGCAAGCACCAAGGAAATACCAGGTTGTCGACCTTCCCGGAGCAGTTGTATGAGTGCGTCCGTGGCAGGGGTCGTTCCTTCTTTGGGCAAAAATTCATGTGCTTCATCAATAAAGAGCCAGATAAGGGGATTTTCTTTTTTTTGGCGATAGGACAGATAGTCTTGTCCATGCTGCAATGCTTCCAACTCTTCTTTCTTGCGCGCATCCATCCGTTCTTTGAAAAGTTTTCGGGAAATGAGAGAGAGGACTAAAGCGCGGATGTTGAATGCCCCAATGGAACTATAGACTGAGACGTCTAACACGGTTGTTTCACCTGCTTTGATAAGTGCAGGAATCTCGATGCCTTCTGCTGTTTTTGAAAAGATACCCCAGGTATTTGCTGCAGTAAATAATGCTGAAACAATATCTTTGGTTTCTTTTGTTGCTCTGCTGTCCTGGTCCAGTGCTTGTTGTACATCGGCAAGTGCGTATGTGGAAGTTGTACTTTTGAGGTTGGTAATCGTATTCTCTATGAGAACTCCAGGCAAGCTAGTCAGACTCAGATTAAAGAGTGTAATCCAATCTTCTGCTTCTAATTCTGACGCTCTGAGCGAGAATGTTTTATCATAGGGAATATTTTTTTCCTGATATTCTTCTGCTTTTCCCCAAGGGACAAACACACATACTGGTGCGGCTTTGGGCTCTAAGCTCCATTCTTTCAATAGTGCAGCATCTTTTTCATTCTTGTATTTCATAGTCCAGAAGATGCCCATGGTGTCAAAAATCAGAGAGGAGATATTCTTTGCATTTTCAGGCGGCAGATTTGCCAGCTCCTCGGCGATGACTCCCAATGAATATGATTTTCCCGACCCTCTTTTGCCTGCAATTAAAACGATATGTGAGCGGGCAACGTCCATCTTCAAGTTATTTGACAGGGATGTGTACTGACCCATTTTGACATAACCCTTGCCGAGCGAGATGAGCCCCTTCATGCCGAACTTTTCTTTATCAGCGGCATCCCTGCCAAGCACGATATCATATGCCATTGCTCTTCTGAGGGAACTGATTTATTAAATGTTGTTACGTACGCTTCCAAAGATTTTTAAAGCACTCAATACTCAAGCTCGCATGAAGAATGAGAAAACTGAATCTGCTTTGAAGAATGACAGCATTGAAATTCCCATAGGTAAGTATGTGCGCGTGTTTAAGCGTAATCCGTGGGCTGTTGTAGCAGCTGCTCATTTGTTCTCCTTCATTCAGGCACAGGGAAGTCAAGCAACGCTCGTTTCTGTGGTGAAGGAACATACCTTATACAAAGTTACGGTGCGTTATAAGAACCAGGATATTCCTTTGTATATCACCCTCGATGGCAAGAATTTAGTAACTGCTCTTGTTCCTTTGAGCACGAAGCCTCTTAACACCAGTCAGCAAGCAGGACTCAGTCCGGAGGCGGCAGTATGATGATTTCTGAATTAAAAGCAGCTCAGGGGAAGGTCGATATTGAAGTAGAAGTGAAGAGTATTTCTGAGCCTCGCACCTTTAATAAGTATGGAAAAGACTTGCGTGTTGCGAGCGCGCAAGTGATTGATGCATCTGGAGAGATTGTATTAAGTTTATGGAATGAGGATATTGATAAAGTCAAGGTAGGAGATAAAATAAAAATAACTAATGGCTATGTTTCTGAATTCAACGGGCAGAAGCAATTGACCTCGGGAAAGTTTGGAAAATTGGAAGTGGTTGGTGCAGAAGGGAAAGCTGAGCATGTTGATACGACTACTGAAAAGAAAGCAAGTAAAGCAAAGCCTGCGGCAGCTGATGAGGTTGCATTTTAGCAGCTAAATGTTTTTAAGCATCCCCTTTCTTACTTTCCTATGAAGCTCATCTTTCCTCCTGCGAATGATTTATTTGAAAGACTGACAAATCCTCCTCTTACAGCTGAACAGGAGCTCTATCTTCATGCGGTAGAAGAAATTGAAGAAGGTGAAAGGTGGAAGCGTAGAGATAGACTTCCGATAAAACGGGCACTTTCTGTTTCTCTCGCTGGTTCTTTTTTCCCGCTTCCTGCTCCTTTATTGTCTGGGTATGCTGGAGTCTCATGTGCTAACGGAGTTTTCAGTGCTTTTTATAGAATTACTGCGCATGCTAAAACTAAAAAGGCGTTTGCTGACCTGTCTGCCCGCTTACAGGCGGAATACAGGGAGCAATGGACTTCATTTCACTCTGACGGGGCAGGATTTCTTTTAGGCAAAGATACCAAACCTCTCGTAAGCCTGCTGCCTGAACCAGACCATGTTCATACGGTGCGCGTTGTTTTGCTTGGCTTAGGGGGCGTAAAACCTTTATACTATCGTGAAGTGATTGATTTTGGGGCCGATTTTCAGACTTTTGCCTCTTTTGCTACCAACGTAACTAATCTCATTTACCAAAATAGCACATCTTGCTTAAGCCCCGCGCAATTAGAAAAAGTAGTCATTTATCCCTTTCCTTAATCTTCTTTCTTTTTGCTTGCAGGGTAAGTTTTATAAGGTTTTGTTGAATAGATAGAGCATGAAATACGAACTGCCAAAATTAGGATATCTGTATGATGCTCTCGAGCCTTTTATAGATACACGAACGATGGAAATACATCATACGAAGCACCATCAGACGTATGTGGACAAGCTGAATGAAGCCTTGCAGAAACATCCTGAACTTGCAGATAAGCCTGTTGAGGAGCTTTTGGCTGACTTGAGCAGAGTTCCTGAGGATATTCGCACTGCAGTTAGAAATCATGGAGGAGGACACGTGAATCATAGTCTTTTCTGGGAGCTATTGAAGAAAGAGGTAAAGTGCGAGGGGAAGATTGCTGCTGCTATAAAAAAAGATTTTGGCAGTTTTGATAAGTTCAAAGAGCTTTTTAACAATGCTGCCCTTACTAAATTTGGAAGCGGATGGGCATGGCTTGTTTTGAACGGAAAGAAGCTGGAAGTGTATACTACTGGAAATCAAGATTCACCTTTGATGGAAGGGAAAATTCCGTTACTAGCATTGGATGTCTGGGAACATAGTTACTACTTAAAATGGAACTCAAATAGAAAAGGATATGTTGAGAACTGGTGGAATGTTGTTAATTGGAAAAAAGTTGATGGGCTTTATGAAAATGCAGTACAGAGAAAATAGAATGGAAAGTAATTAATGAGGTAAGCAAAATTGATGTAGAACTACTCTCTTTGTATGATATTCCTTGGCGCTTCCAGCAAGCTAAGGCTAGGCTGCTAAAAATGCCTCTTCTTCCTCGCTTAATTTCAACTGTTGCCTGATTTCCTGCTTGTGGAGAATGCGTTTGAAGAGCTCAAATTCCTGCAGAGCGCGCTTGCTGCCGCAGTGCACGGTTTTTGCAATTTTCTTTGCGATAGTCTTCTTTTGTGCAATGCGCTGATTATGCTGCCAGATTTTGAGGATGCGCTTGGGAGCCTCATATCTCGTGAAGCCGGTTAATGCGGTAGGCTTTGCATAACTTATTCCTGCTGACTGGAAGATATTCTGATAGAGCAGGAAGCGCCAACTCTGATTCCGGTAAATTCTGCCGCGGAAGATGTCTGCATTTCCCAGGGCGTGATAGGCTTGTACCAGCGCTTCGTTCTTATATTCACGGGGAATATTCTCTTCAATCCACAGCAGTATTTCATCTAAGGAGAGTTTGGTGGAGTCAAAGAGATTGATGAAGTCCTGACGTTCTTTGAACAGCTTTTTCAGAATGTTAAAGATATTTTCTTCGACATCCCGCAGTTCCTTGATGTCTACGGACACCTCTAGGGCATGTGCATGCGCCTGCAGGTCATTCAGTGCTGCACGAATGTCGCCTTGAGACTTAATTGCCAATTTTTGGAAGAATTCAGGGCTTTTCTGGATGTACTCTTTCTGGGCTACCTGCTGTAAGATAAGCTGGATGGTGGATAAAGGGAGCGCTTTCATTTCTACTAATTTGCACTGGGAGCGAACCGGAGCAAGCTTTGACTGCCAGACATCATTGCAGGTCATAATGATGGGATGTTTTGCTGTTTCCAAGACGCGCAGCAGTTCGGCAATACCTCCAATGTCTGTGCCCGTGACTCCGTCAACTTCATCCATAAGAATTACTTTTCCTGATTTGAAGAGGCTTTGCTGTTCGGCTGCCGGTTTTAAGACTGATTCCAATTTAGCCTTGTTGCGGAGATCTGAGGAGTTAAGCTCGAAGATTTCCAAGTTGCTCTCATGCGCCGCTGCAATTGCCAAGGAAGTCTTTCCGGTGCCTGCCGGACCATATAAGATAAGGCCTTTTCGTTTTGGGAATTCCTGTAAGAAGAGCTTGACTTCTCCAATTGCTTTTTCCTGGCCTACTATTTCCTTAAACTTTTTTATTCTATACTTTTCGGCAAAACTTTGATGGGGCATCATAGTGATTCTACACCTACATTAGAGCACCATTTAAGGATTGTGGTTTTCTTTCATATAACATTTATAAACTTACTTCTTACTGTTTTTTTATGAAAATCGATTATCAATATCCTGCAAAACATAGAATGCGTCATCTTATTACTCAAGGCATTAGAACCTGGGTGCCTCATTTAAGAGATGCAAGAGTCGTTTGCTTTCCTGGAGCTCAAGCTCTTGAAATTTTTGAGGTATATGATGTGCTGAAAATTCCGAGATCAAATATTACTGGAATTGAACGCGATGACTGTGTTTTTGCACAATTGGAAGAGCTTAAATTAGGTATTAACCTTTTTCATGGTGAAGCTTCTGATTTCTTTAGCAAGCCTGAAGAGTTCGATGTTGTTAGTCTTGATTATACTCAACTCCCCTCACTCGAGACTATTCGAATCGTTCGTAGACTTTTCAATGAACGCAGATTTGCCAGAAAGTCTTTTCTCTACACAAACTTCTATTCTTCTAGGATAAATGACTTTACAAAATATAATCTTCCCTATGTTTTTTCTCATGAACTTGTTTCTAAAGGACCGAGAAAAAAACGCCTTAGGGGAACTTTTACAAGTACACATTTTTGGCCTACTGCGCAAAACGCTTTAAACATACCTCTTCGAACTTTTCGCAGTGATGGTCTTACTCATCTTCTACTTCTTTGTCTGAGAGAAGATTCCTTTCTTGATGCTATGCTCGCTCAACCAGAAGTACTTCCTGTTAAGAGGGTTCTTGAGATAATATCTGGAGATTATAAGACTTTTACTAAGACAGTTCTTCCTGTAGCCGATTGCCATGAAGTCGGAAATGGTCGTTTTTCTTGCAGTCAACAAGCGATGGGGGAGTTACTTCGTGCTTCATTTAATCAAGATGTTTCTACAGGAAAGCCCCTTCATTTAGAGTATGCAATACCTATGCTACAACGTTTTGAATATGTGAGTGATGATGGGAGCCTCATGTATTCTGATTTTCTCTTTCTTGAAAGGGGTGACGAACATATTGCCGCTTACAAATCCGCTGTTGCAGGGTTTTGTAAGCATGGCCATTTAATGCCTGCGGGGTCTACTAATGCAGAAAGAATTCGTAATAAGAAGATTTTAGAAAAACATGCGAATGATTGGGCACAAAAGACCAGGATGTACGATCTCTTTTTAAAAAGGCTTCCTCCTCGTGTTGATGTTACTCCAAATAAGATTTCTAAGAATGAGGCGCTTAGCCTTCTTCGGCAAGGGAAAAGTCCTCAGTGTATCGCTCAAAACTATCAAGGATTCAGTCAAGGTCAACTTGCTGCGTTTCGAGCACATATAACTATGGGTACTTATGATACAGTACCTGAGACCGTACGAGAAGTGCCCCAATTAAGCGATAAAAAAAGTCCTTCACAACCTCTTCCTAGTATTTTCTCAAGAGGTGTTGTTCTTTATGATTCTGATGGTAATCGTCTACATAAGAATAGTGAAAGAATCGTCTCTCTTGTCCCTTTTGAAAGCGTTCGCTTATATAAAAGTCATGACCAAATGAAGGGGCTTGATTGGTATGTCAAGAAAAGAAAAGGACTATACCTCTTAAATTCTTTTGATAGTCAGTGTCTACCTGCAACCTCATTAATCTGTGAAAGAGCATTAAGTTCTAGATTTTTCTATCGCATCTATTTTATCGGCTCTCCTTCAGAACCTGTTTCTCAAGAAGTCGAGGCTGCTAAAGCTCTTGGTGCTAAGATTCAAGTAGGTTTTTATCAGACTAATTCGCCTTTTCTTGACCCTCAGAGACCTCTCTATTTAGAGCAGATTGTTTTGGGATGATCTGAAAACTTCTTACTAGGTTGCCTTGCCGTGCGCGGCAAGAACAAATGAGGCGAGCAGGGCCTGCAATTGGACAAATTCGTCAGCTCCTTCAGTCATGCGAAATTCGGTTTCCCCTGTTTTTTCGGTTAATCGCACTTTTATCTCAGGTTCTATCTGGAGATTCCAGATTTCTTTTTGTATGATTTTAATGATATCAGTGCCTGCAATGCTCTCTTTGAGCATCACTTCCAAGAGTTTATCCCGGGCGTTTACGAAATCACCTGCTAAAGCATAATCTAAGGCTATTTTAACACCGGCGGGCTTTGCAGAGGCAGCAATCATGTTAATCATCTCTGAGTTGATGTCTAAGGCAACTGAGGCGGTTGCTTGCAATAAGTTAATTGCTTTTCTGCAGTCGCCTTCAGATACTTCATAGAGCGTATCATATGCGTCATCAGTCAGCTTTAACTTTTCCCGGTCTGCAATCTTTCTTATGACTGAAACAACATCTTTCTTTTCGAGCAGTTTGAAGCGAAAGACGACGCATCGAGACTGGATAGGTTCAATGATATTGCTTGAGTAATTACAAGAAAGAACAAATCTGCACGTATTGGTGTAGTTTTCCATGGTTCTTCGCAGGGCTTGCTGAGCTTCTCTAGTCAATGCGTCCGCTTCATCCAGAAAAATAACTTTAAAGGGAATGTTTTCTAGCGCTTTTGTTCTGGCAAAATCTTTTACTTTCTGTCTGACGACATCAATGCCGCGCTCGTCCGACGCATTCAATTCAAGATAATTGTCCCTCCATGCTTCGCCAAAAAGTGATTTTACTACCGTTAATGCAAGCGTTGATTTTCCGGTGCCTGCAGGACCGGCAAAGAGCATGTGCGGTATATTAAGTGCCTGCACCAATGACTGGACGCGCTTGATGATTTCTCTCTGACCAACCACCTCTTCAAATACTGTCGGACGATATTTCTCCGTCCAGATGTCACTCTGGCTCATGAGTGCTTTGAGCAGCCGCTTCTTATAAAGATTTGTATACAGATGAAGAAGGTTTATCGACGAGCTTACTCTTTTTAGAATATTATGCGGAGCGTGCCCGATGCAATCGTCGTTTGCGCTTTTCTTTCCTTAATCGTTTTCGCTGCCATTTCCATCTCATTTGGCCTTTCTTTTTCCAGCGTCGTGATGATCGTTTCATAGTTGTGCAAGTACAAGACGATTTATAAAGGTTATGAGCTGTCTTTTGCTATTGTGTAGATGATGCCTGCTGCTAATGCAAGCGCGAAGCAGTTCCATACTTTTAGTACACGCATCCGTGGATATATTGGTGATGGCTCATATTGTGAAAACCAGTCATACGGCTGTTCGGGGTTGCAGCATGCGCGTGCTTCTTGCCTGAATTCATAGACTTTGACTCGTTTCTTATAATTTCTAATTCCTATGACGGGAACGAAATCGCCTGCTTGCAATCGGTAGGCTTCTTTTATGGTGTTCACGAGAAAGTGCTGAGCATACCCTTTATAAGCATTGCTTTATCCCTTTTTTGATGAAGATGCGTAAGGATGCACAGGTAGCTTCTCGTTATGAAGCATACCGAAGGACTTTTATTGATCAGCTCTATGAGGGCAGTGCTGCCTTTGTAAAAGCTTTTGAGGGGGAAGGCTTTTGCTATTGGTCTAATACCATGCGGAAAGGACGCTTTTATACACTTACTATGCAGCTCCCTTCTTATCGCATTGATGGTATTTCGGTGCGTACAACAGAGTGTGTGCAAATTCATCAGGATGCTTTATCTGAATTACTCAGCGCACTTACGTTTGCTCAAGATGTTTTACAACCCTTGCTTCCCACGCGTGTGTAAGATAGCCTTTTAAGCTGATTTGTCTACAAAATCCCATGGGATACTGGCCGATTGTCAATACCGTATTGCGGGAAGCAGATATTATTATTGTCTTAGCGGATGCGCGGATGCCCGAACTTTCCATTAATGAGGAAGTGCTGCGTAAATTACATGAGCGCGGGAAGCAGTATGTCCTTGTCTTTACCAAACGTGATTTGGTGCCTCCTTCCAGTGTGAAGCAGCTGCGACAGGCATATCCGCGCGCTTTCTTCGTTTCAGGGAGGAAGAATGAAGGAGTTTCTGCGTTGCGCAGACATTTACAGATTATAGGAAAGCGATTTACGGCAGAGGAGCCGAAAGTAGGAGTGGTAGGATATCCTAATGTAGGAAAATCAGCGCTTATTAATTCGCTTGCCCGTAGAGCTCGCACGTTAGTTACCAATCAGCCGGGCACGACAAGAGGGACGCAGTGGGTCAAGACCGGAGGATTGTGCATCTTAGATACTCCTGGAGTGATACCTCTGTTTGACAAGCATGTAAAGCTGGGAGTGTTAGGAGCGAAGAGTCCGGAGAAAATGCAGCATCCGGAAAAAGTTGCGTATGAGTTGTTAACCCTGTTTCTTGTTAAAGATAAGCAGGCGCTGCAGGAGTATTATGGATTAGAAAGCCTGCCGATTGAGCTTGATGTATTAGTGGAAGCAATTGGCAGGAAGCGAGGCTATCTGCGGAAGAAAGGGGAAGTGGATGAGCACCGGACGGTTATTTCTATTATTCAGGACTGGCAGTCGGGAAAATTGAATTTTCGCTAATAGCTGTTGAGTTTGATCTTCTCTATTTCCGCTTTAAAGAAGAGCGCTTTTTCTTCTCCGAGTATGTCAGCATACGTTCGTACATTGGAATGGAGTGCTTTTCCCAAGCTTCCCAAGTTTCGTACCAGCTGTGCGATGTCTGCTTCTGCCAAGGATGTTTTTGAGAGCATTCTCCAGCCTTTAATCTGATGCACTGAGGCGAGCGTTTCATAGGCAAGGACGCGTGCAATATTCTCACTGTCAAGGATTTCATCGTAACTTAAGCTTTCTAACAACGTCCTTGATTTGCTTACATCTAATTTAGTATAGTCTTTAATGACGAGGGTTGTTTCCTTATCCACTCCTGAGATGATCTCTTTTAATCGTGTTTTTAACAAAGTTCCTTCATTTCCCAATTCGACGATGTATCGCTTGATATCTTCTGCGATTTTCTGAATGAGGCGGCCTTTTTGTATGACAATGAGGGCTTGCGGTACGCTCTCATAGTTTCTCAGCTCTGCGTGATTTAATAGGGAGATATGCTTGTCAAATAACTCCCGCTGTTTTTCAATTACTTGTACATGTTCGTTTGCTTTTCTCAGCAATTCTCCCGTATTCTTGAGCAGGTAGCGCAGATTCTTGTAGAATAAGCTGATTTCATTTCTCCGTTCTGAAATGGCGATGACTAACGTGCCTCCTTGCTTTGCTGTGCGCTCGGCAGCCTTGTGCCTGGTTCCTGTTTCGTGTGTTTTTATCTTGCTGTCAGGAGTAAGCAGAACATTTGCGTAATTAATGCGCTTCAGATCTTTTGAAAGCACAATAGCGCCATCCATCTTGGTCAGCTCTATTAAACGCTGTGGAGTAAATCTGCAGTTGACTCGAAAGCCGCCATCCATGACGGGCAGCATATGTTCATTTTCTATGACAATTAAGGCTCCTTTTCCTGTTTTTAGTGCGCCGTCCAGGGCAGTTCGTAGATTGGTGCCCGGAGCAACCATTTTTATGACTGAGAAGAATTCTTCTTCAGCTACTTTTCCATTTACTTGCTGTGGAGTAATGGTTTTCTGAATCTCCTTCACTTCTTTCTCTATTTCCTGCTCTTCCACCTCTTGTTTCATCATCTTAATAAAGCAAACTTCTTTTTATAGTATTGCCTGATACACTTTCTGAAGCGGATTAATAAAGTTTATTGTTATATCTCTTTTTTCTTTGATGCTTTTTAGCTTATTGTGAAGTTGTTCATCCAATAACGGCGGGATGCGCGTGTCGTTGCAGGTAGCGCTTCTTATCTTCTTCCTTTCTTGGTGATTTCAGAAATTCGAGCCAGAAATCTCGCTCTTGCGCTACTACTGCGAGTTCATAGACACAGTAAGCTCCTGCTCGGTCTACTAATGTTTCTTTGAGCTCGCGAGGAGCCGTGTGTGCCAATGCGTCCATGTTTGCAAAGGAATAGATATGCGGTTGGATTACACTTGCGGGTCTTCTCTTCCAGAGACTGACGTTTAGCGTATCTTCGGAAAGAATTGCAAAGCCCATTCCTGATTCCAAATTTAGCTGATGCTTTAGTTTGAAGTTAATAATTTTACGAACATGATCTACTGCTGCTGGACTGGGGAGGTCTCTTTTTTGAGGGGAGAGCAGGTAGCATTTTACGACTGCTTCCGGAATAATTACGTGCGAGGCAACTGTCAGTGTATGCGGACGTGCTGTATATGCACCTATTCCGAGTCGGTTTAGCCTGATGTTCATTCTGTTTTCCAGAGAGATCTGTTTTTAAGCTTTGTGGATAGCGTCATGCTCACGTAGCCATTCGGGAGGCGTTAGGGTATCATGCGTTGTCCCTCGAGCTATTCTTTTTACTATTCCTGCTTCTTTCTCTAATCCTGCGGCAATATCCTGCAATCCATATTTCTTATACCGTGATTCTGTTCTTCCCAGCCTTCTAATGGCGAGCATTAAATGAGAATCTTCTGTGTCATAAGGGGTTGTTTTTTGCATGAGTTGTGCTGTATCAGACTCTTTTGATTCATAGAGTATGCCGTTGACAAACATACACATACGCGCAGCATCAAAATGAGTATACGGAAGTATTGTTTCGCCCGCCGCTTTGGCGGCATTGAATTCTTTATATCTATCGAGGAGATCAAAGAATCTTTTTTCTATAGGGCTAAATGAAGCTATGCGCTTTCTTAATGCATCACCGACTGCTATGCAGGCTTCTGTGGCATCAAATTTAGTGAATTCTTTTTGTCTTTCTACTTCTGACCTGGTATCATCTCCCACGGGAGCAGGAATTTCAGGGAGCTGAATATAGTGCCAGGCTGCTGATCCTTGCACTCTATATTCTTTATGTGCTTGTACCTGGTCAAGTACTGCTCGTATGATTCTATATCTGGCATGTTCCATCTCAAATGCATATTCTGGGCTTGTTATCGTTCCATGAACTTTTGATTTATCGAGCCGATGAAATCCGATCGTCTTACCGATAAATTCGATGCACCAGTTGAGTGCTATGCGTGCGGTTAGGCCGTGAATATCAGTATATTCATGGTGCGTTGCACTGTTCGCCATAGCCATTACGATTCTTGCCTGTTCAAAGTCTGTTTCAGAGAGTAAATTAAGTTCTCGTGCAAAACCTAGATATCCTCTTTTCTGGGGTTCTCTAATCTCCTGCCCTTCTCTAATAAAATAATGTCTAATCTGCCTTCTCAGTGCGTACTCTAAGGCGCTTCTCAGCGATTTAAGCGCAAGAATACTCTCGTTTCTTCCCGGGAGGAGCATTTTACGTGCTCTCGTTAATTCATTTCCATCAATTCCTTCAGTAAATAAGTTTGCTATCCTTTCAAGTGAAGGAGTACCAGAACTCATCCTTCCTCTTTCATGTAAGTGCATTAGATCCGTTTTGGTAAGACGGTGCCAGCTTTGTTTTCCTGAGCCATCGGTGCTTGTCTTAAATAAGAGCATTGGTGAACTCATGTCTTGGAACGGAGTATATACGGTAAACTCTTTGTTTCTTATTGGGATTTTAATCAGCTCAACTTGGTCAGGCTTCTCTTTATTAATTAGTTCAGTTGCAATAATGTCATCTTGGGAGTCTAAAGCTGCAAGCACTTGTGCTTTTGTCTTTTCCCTTTCTTTTCTGTCGCTGGGAGGACGGTTTGTTGCACGAATTTCTACCCGTTCTTTTTCATTCATGAGCGCTTCGAAATCTTCCCGAAACAATAGAGGGTTTGTCACCACGTAATAGGTTACTGCGTGAGGATTTTCTCCTTGCCCTTTTCGGCACTCATCCTGATACAGGTCTCTTTCGAGCCTGCTTGGTAGAACCTTCATCATCAGTAGGGACTTTTTACGCTATTATTTAAATGTGCCTACTGGTGTCCTTCATTAATAGTAACTTATTTTTTGCACTTTCTTATAGAAAGGTATTTAACTGCTGTTCTTACTCACGTTTATGCACGAACTTGAGTCAGCCCGAAAGGAGCTGATGGCTTTATGGCAGGCGGGTAAAGTTGCTGAGGCAGAATCTTTTTACTGGAAAGAAATCTATCCTAAAGCAGAAGAGAAATTCTTGGCTGAAAATAAAGTAGATACCCTATATGACTGGCTCATTATGCCGGGAGGGTTTGTGCCGGCATATCACATTTTTCTCATTAAGGCTTTGAAACCTAAAAATGTGTATTTTATCGGCACGCATGAGTTTAAAGAGAAATGTCTGGATGAGGTCATTAAGAAAACAGGGCTGCAGGCTTCCCAGTATCTTGTTGATGTGGTTGCGTATAAGGAAATGAATTTAACTGAAGTGTATGAAACAATCAGGAGCAGAATTGAATTGTTTGTAGGGAAAAAAGTAGTGCTTGACTTTTCCCGGGGAAAGCGCGTGATGTCGGTTGGAGCAGGCATTGTGGGTGCGTTTTTTGGCTTTGACTTAGTGTATTTGGATAAAGAGTGGGATTCGTATTTCAGGCGAGGGATTCCCGGGACTGAGAAATTGATTATGGTGAAGAATCCGTTTGAGGTATTTGGTGATTTAGAATTACGGGAGGCACGGGAGTTCTTTGACCATTACAACTATGGTGCGGCACTTGCTCTCTACAAGCGTATCCGGCAGAAAATTGTTGACCCGAGGCATGTAGAGGTTGAAGAATTGCTTTCTGAAGCATACTTGCACTGGAACTCATTTAATTTCCGTGCTGCGCATCAGAAGTTAAAGCAGGCACTTGCAAAAGCCCAGCAGTATCACTTGCCTGTTAGCTCGGAGCTTGCAGAGAATCTAAAGGCCTTGCAGGTGTTGGATGTGGATAATGTGAATGCGTATCGTGACAAAGGAGATATCTTTCATGTACATTTGATTATTGATTTGTATTTGAATGCATTGCGCAAGGCTGAAACAGGAATGTTTGAAGATGCAATTAGCAGACTGTATCGGACTATTGAGCTTATTTCCCAGTATCGTTTGCATAGTTATAGCATTCAAACGGTTGGCTCCGACCTTTCCCGATTCCAGGGAGCGTATCAAAAGCTGACAAAAGAATTGTACGGTGTTGAGAAATCGTTGCCGTATGAGATTGGACTGAAAGACGGGTATGTATTTCTCTGCCTGCTCAAGGATTATATTGTTGCTTCTGAATCTTTGGAGAGTTTGAAATCTATGTTCGGTGCTATTCGCGCCCGTGATATGTCAATTATCGCCCATGGGTTGAATCTCGCCGGCGAAAAGGTTTTTATCAATATCCAGGATATTGCCAAGAAGTTTATCCAGAGAATTTGCCTGCATTCACAGCTTGATTTTGCCAAAATAGTACGGCAGCATACGTTTGTGAAGCTGTAACTTTCTAGAGGTGATATACTCTTGCTGAGCAGCGAATAAAAATGGTCAATTACTTCTTTTTCCGAAGACATTGTACAATCGGGAAGCCATGACGAGGCGGTTGTGGCGAACGATTTCAACAGTTGAGAGATGCAAGATTTTATCACTCCATGATGTGGAACGTTTCAACCACGCGGAGACATCATACTGACCTGATCGGCTCAATCGTGCTGGAAGAATGAGAAAACTATCCAGATTCAGTGCTGGGGAAACCCATTGTCCTTCATGCCAGCACGGCGCAAAGGACGGCGTAATTCTCTTCGTGTCCACCACCAACATTGCAGGCCAGTCTTTGTAGAAATCAGCCCGTTTAACAGCATAGCTCATTGCGTTAGCCGCTGAGCTGGTTAGATATGTCTGGTTCGAGTAATCTCCTTCCTTTTTTACAGTCTCATCTACGTAGCCCAAGCACGTCCCGTGGTAGATCACGCAAGGAAGTGTCTGAGTAATGCTTCTAGGTTTGTCCTTTTTGTTGCTACCCATAAATAAGAACAAAAATTAAGGCTTTAAATATCTTTGCTTTGGGTCGTATCATATACTTAGTCCTTTTCCTAACTGTGACAAATATACCTATGCCCCTGCCGGCTGAAAGAAAGTTCATTCCTTCATTTCTTAGTGCCCTTAGTGGCTTAGAAATTTTCAATCCCTTATGTCATGCCCCTGCCGGGATTCGCACCCGGGTTTCAGCCGTACTCCACCGTCCCAGATACTGAGACGCTGTAAAAAACAGTGCCTGTCCCGAGCGGGACTGAGGACATAATCTCATCGATAGAGTCCTCGGCGATGCGAGAGGGCCGCGTCCTTGACTGCTAGACTACAAGGGCACAAGAATCTACGGTTCTTATGCTTTAAAAGAGTTGTGCTAGGCGACAAGCAAGTGCTCTTTGTGGATAAAGAGAGAGCGGACGAACCAGTACATGGCGTATAACTCCAAGGCGAAGGGGAAATAGCCCAGATATCCTAAAACCGGCATCTCAAAGAGTTTGAGGAAGCCAAGATAAGGAATATCATACGTCCATTTGGGCAGTGCCCAATAGTTCCAGAATTCCCAGAGGAAACCTAACGTGATGCCTGCAAGGAGCAAGGAGAGCGGAATCGTTAATCTTCTATCTTTCAAATGACCGATGATGCTGGGCTGCTGATGCAGGTAGTTGAGCGGGTCGAGCAGGAGGAAGAAGCTGAGCCAGATGAGCGGGAAAGCAAGTCTGGGAAAGAAATAAGGAAGGAAGAAGCAAAGAAAGCCGAGAAGCATCATGGTGTGGAGGAAGAATTTCGTAATGCGATAGTGTTTCTTTAATTTTGTATGGCTAAACAGGTTGAGGGCGCGGATGAGCTCAACGGTTTCAAATAAAGCAGGCAAGACCGTGGCAAAGGCGAGTGTGCCGAAGAGATTTTTATTGATAATGCTTTGTGTTCCTGAGTAAGACCAGTTATGCGTTGCAAGATTTAAGAATTCAAACAGATACCAGAAAAGTATGGAGACAATGAATAGGCCAAACAGCTCGCTTTTCCTGTTGGAAAGCAGTGAATCTTTTTTGAGCTTGTAGATGAGTGCATCAACGACTAAAATATAGCCCAGCCAGACAATGGGAAAATACCAGTTTGCAAAGGGCTGGAGTTTGAGAAAGAAATTTACTTCGGTAAACAGGATGAGTGCAATTCCCAGACAGCCATACCACTTGAACATCTTTTTTACTTATCTTAGTATCTATAAAAAAGTATGCTTGAAACGCATAGCCCTGCCAGCACTCGCAGACGGCGTCCGCGGTGACTGCAACTCTGACGAATTGCAGTGATTCAAACCTTTCGAATCCTGCATAGCCCTGCCAGGATTCGAACCTGGGTCTCAGCCGCCAGAGGGCTGCAAACTTGACCGCTATTCTACAGGGCTATGAGAGTAGGGAAGATTAGCGATTTATAAGAGTTGTGGAAAGCTTTTTATAGAATCCCTTCCTTCTCAAGGGAAGGTGACGCTATGGGCATTGCATGGATACTAATCGCATTGGTGGTATTTGTCGTATTTGTGTTCTTTAAATTCAAGGAATTCAGACATCAGCTTAGTCTGTTTCTTGTTATCGGTCTGATACTTTTTTTCCTTATTTCGTTTGGAAACCAGTATGCCTCGAATCATTTTGATCTCAAGACTTTTGACGGAGTGATACAAGCAGGCAGAGTGTATTTCTCCTGGCTCGGGAGCTTTACCGGCAAGGTTGTCAAAGTGTCGAGTTATGTGGTGCAGCAGGATTGGGATATGAATGCATCTGCAGCAGGACCATGAAACTACTTGCTTTTGTTTTAGTTTTCTTGTTGTTTGGCGCATTTTATATCATCAGCAATGAAAATCTTGCTTTGAGCAAAAAACAGGATGCATTGCAGTTTGGGAGAATGTATTATAACTGGTTGGGAGAACTTATTTCAAATGCACAAGGCATTACTGGCTTTTTAGTGCATGCTGACTGGCTGCCTTCAAATAAAAGTGGATAAGGAAGATTTTTATATGCTCTTTTTTGATACAGAGATATGCCTCCGTGGCTCAGTGGTAGAGCGTTTCCTTGGTAAGGAAAAGGTCCCGAGTTCAATCCTCGG
>CAYJQF010000005.1:0-35042 GCA_964372375.1 Candidatus Woesearchaeota archaeon | reverse complement strand
AATAAACACATTAGGATTCAAGAGCTCTTCCGGTAATAATTTTAACTTTATCGCTCTCTAATAAGCTATCAAATTCTGAAAAAACACGTGTCTTGTTCTCAGTCATAGCTAAACCATCTCGTAAGTTTTCTACGTAATACTCTCCCTGCCCTCGTGAGAACAAAGTGAGTCGCTGAGTAAGCGTTCCTTCAGGATGAAAAATTGCGTGTACGAGCTTTTGTGCAGTGTAAAAAGCTATATTGAGTCCAGCACCGGTACAAAAGTAAGGCGTGCAACCAGCATCACCCAACAAAATAACATTACGAAAAAAAGGGTTTACTGCACTACGCAAACGTACCTGAGAAAAGCAGTCAGGAGTGAGTTTCATATCAGTCTTAGCTGCATAGAAGCAGAAGGTAGTATCCATATGTTCAGGGACTTCCACAACAAAAGCACTCGTCCGTGAAGACACGGGATATATATTCATAACAAAAGGCACAGTGCCAAGCTTACCTATCTGAAGTGTGTGCATGTCAAGAGGCTTATCACGAGAAAACCAGGCATACTTAAGAGGAATCTCAGCCTCATAAATATGAAAAGGTATTGTCATCTCATCTGAAAGAAAGCGCTTGACACCTGTTGCGACAATAGTAAGGTCAGTATTGCAATAGCTAACAAAGTTAGCTGCAGTAAGAGAGGTTCTATAATGAAGAGGGATATCACGGGTAATAACTTCTGCCTCTAAAGCAGACATAAGCTTGCTGCGAGTAACGCCTTGCGAAGGGAACTTAGCTACTCTTTGACAAATAGCTGACGAACTATCTATAATACGAACTGTATTCCAGATGGGGTTCCCTTCTTTCACACTCTCCTTCATTCGGGAATTCAGCAATCCTAGTGCGTCAAACATTCTATCAACAAATACATATCCAATGCCTTCTTGTAACCTCTCTTTTCCATGTTGTTCAAAGAGCTGCACATCTGTTTCTGGAGAAGCATTCTTTAAGAGCGCTGCAACATACATACCTACAGGACCTGCACCCAACACATTAATTCGATATCCCATAAGAAAGTGCCAGAGACCTCTTATTTAAAGTTTACTCTTCTCAGTCTAAGCCATTTTCCAAACCATGCGCTTCCCAGTCTTAAGAAGATTATCAAGCATCTCCAACTCCTCATAAATTCCTTCAATTAAATCATGCTCTTTTGCTTCTTCCAAAGTTACCCACTTATATTCTATCAAAGATTTATCAAGAACAATCTCTCCTTCTTCAAGCTCAGCATAGAGGCTGACAATCAGGCACGGAATCTTATCATCTCTCAAGTAAACCAAGCTGGTAATATATCCTATATCTTTAATTTCCATCCCAATCTCTTCCATGCACTCTCTTCTTGCTACATCCTCAAGCACATTATACCAATGCTCACTCGTATCTTTCTTCCTGAGAGCATAATCAAGTACTTTCATCTTACCTCCGGGAACTGTCCACTTACCAGGAAAAGCCTTCTCCCACTCCGCCCTTTTAGCAATCAAATACTTGCCCTCTTTAACAGGAATGACTGTAACGACAACATAATGTGCCTGATTGCTATCATATACCATTGGAGCACCGATTTCTTTTTATATATAAAGAATTGCTCAAAAAAGTTGACCATGGAAGACCAAATACTGAATTTATTTGCGCACAATGAATCTCTGATTTTCTCTCAGATACACAAGCTGCTTAAAATAAGATCAAACAAACTTGCCTACTATCTGAATAAGCTGATAAAGACAAAGAAGTTAGAAAGAGATTCTGGGAGATACAGACTCTCCAAGGAGTCAGAATATCTTATTCCTTACTTATCATCAAAAAAAGCAGTCATAACCGTTGTGTTAGTCTATATAGGAAATAAAAAGGAAGCATTCCTTGCTAAAAGAGCTAAGAGACCATTTAAGGGAATGCTGGGTCTTCCAGGAGGCAGACTCTTAGTTGGAGAATCAATAAAAGAAGCAGCACATCGCATTATGAGGGAGAAGCACAATATAAATATCAATAATCTTTCAACCTATAAAATAGCTTTAGAGCAAGTAAAGAAAAAAAAGGAGATTGTACACTCTTTTCTTCTTATTGTGGTAAAAGCAGAAAATAAAGAAGTTAGCAAAATAAATATCGGAAAGAATAAAAATCAAATTATCAAAAGTGACTACATACTTATTACCAAAAACTTTTCTAAGGTATTCGTAGAGCTAGCAACGAAGGTTTAAACCTTCGTCACAAACCTCAGCCCATCCCCTTCTTTCCTCGGAATAACATGAATGTGTGCGTGCTTGACTGCCTGTCCAGCCGGCTCGAGATTGTTCATAATAATATTAAACCCATCTCCAAGCTTTCTGTCCATAAGTAATGAAGCGACCTGTTTGACAAAATGGAGCAGTTCTTCACCTAATGTATCTGGTATATCCAATAAAGTAACATAATGCTTTTTAGGAATGATGAGAGTATGCCCTGCAACAGCAGGATGTGTATCTTTAATTGCGAGAAAACTATTTCCTTCAAAAACAATCTCGGACTTTATTTCCTTTCTGGCAATCTTGCAAAAAATACACTCACTCATGCTATTCCTTAAAAATAGAACTATAAAAGCTTTCCTTCAGCACCTGTCTGTTGACTTGCTCTTTCGGATAGTTGAAAGGAAGCAAACGTCTCCACAAACTTGGTTTCTCCTTCACTCCAAGCAAAGCAGCATTCAATGCACTGATCTCCCTGCTAAACTTGCTCTGCCGCGCATACAACGTGCCGGGAATTCCGGTAAATAAGGCGCGTGTATGAAACGATTCATCAGGTATCTTCGCTACCACTGGAATTCCTGTTGCCGCTTCAATCTCCTTCAGGCTTAATTCAAAAGCCGGATCCCTGATCTTATTCAGAATAATGCCTGCCACCGGCTTCCCCCGCTGCTGAGCAAGCTGCGCAGCTTTCAGGCTACATCGCAAGGTCGGATAGTCTCCTGTACTTACCAGCAAGAGGGCGTCAGATGCACTAACCGCAGATAAAAGCTCCTCGTTCACGTTCGGAGCAGAATCAACTATTACAAAATCATATGCCTGCTTCAGTTTTGCCAAACGGTCTTTCAGTTTTAAGGGATTAAAATTCCCTTGGAAGGAAAAACTTCCCGGCAGCACATCAACTCCATATCGTGAATGTAACACTGATTCTGTTCGCGCTTTGCCCGCAAGCGCTTCCTGAATGCTTTTCTCAGGCTCAAGAATATCCATATGTGCACCAAGATTAGGAGCAGAGTAGTTCGCATCCACCAAGAGCACTTTCTTGCCATATTGGTTAACCAGATTCGTAGCAAGCGAAGCAGCAATCGTCGTCTTTCCAACTCCTCCTTTAACTGAAACCACCCCTAAAGTAACACTCATACAACCATAACAGCAAAGAATTGTTTATAATGGTTTCTACAAACTGGACTCATCGGGAATCGAACCCAAACTGCATCGACGCGAACGACGCGTACTACCATTATACTATGAGCCCACTGGACCCGCTGAGAATACTGCAATCTCGTAAGAGTTGCAGTTCCCGCGGAGCTATGCTCTGCGAGGACTTCGATTCTCGGATGGACCCGGCGAGAATCGAACTCGCATCCCATCCATGCCATGGATAGATTCTGCCATTGAAACACGGGCCCTTGCTCTTCTGTAAAATAAAAACATTATAAGCTTATCCTTTTACTTTCTCAGATAATCCCAGTCAAAAGAATTATCAAGCCTGCTCCAAGCAAGAGCCATAAAATAATCCAAAGAGATTTATGCTCATGCGTGCTCGGCAGTAAATTAGTAGCTCCGATATATAAGAACTCGCCAACAAAAAAGGCTAGTATAAAAGCCAGTGCCTGCGCAGGAATAGCGATAAGGGAAGTTGCCAGTACTCCTAATACAGGAGCAAGCGCATCAAAGAACAGGAACCATAATGCATGCTTTACTTTATGCTTATTCTTCAGCATAAGTGTGACTGTATTTATCCCGTCAGTAAAATCGTGGGATAATACGGCAAGCGCAACAATTAGTCCTGTGGCAGAGCTAACTTGAAAAGCGGCGCCAATCGCTGCTCCGTCTAAAAAGCTGTGTATAACCAGGCTGCCTGCTCCGATAGGTCCTATAATATGACCATGTCCTTCGTCTTTATGGTGATGATGAGTCAAAAAGAACTTCTCAAGCAAGCTGTAAATTAAGAAAGATACAACAACCGTCAGCATTATATATCTAACGGGAAGATTTATAGAATTAGAAATCTCCAGACTCTCAGGCAGTAAATCCAGAAAAGCAACTGCAATCAAGCTGCCGGCAGAAAAAGCAAAGAAGTAAGGCAGGCATCTCTTTAGCTTAATTGCTAAAAAACCTCCAATAAGAGTTGATACGAAAGTTGCTAATGCAAATAGCAATATAACACTATTCATAAAACAAAAACAGTTCTTTAATATATAAAGCTGCTTCTTAGTCAATTCATAAGGATTAATGCTTTTAATCAAAAGCATGAGTGTCTGTCACAAACCATAAAGAGAAAAGCTTATAAGTAAGGAAATTCTTACAAAACTATGGAAGCAAGCATCATTAAAATAACAGATAAGGGGCAAATATCTCTCCCAGTAAAGATAAGAGAGCTGCTAAGCCTTAAGCAGGGAGATGAATTATTTATTACCTTGAATAATAATGCAATAGTTCTAAAAAAATTGAAAAGGGACGATTTTCGTGATTTGTTAAAAAACTCTGAAAAAGTCGCACGAAAGCTTTGGGACAACAAAGAGGATGAAGCCTGGAATGATGTATAAGCAAAGAGATATAGTTATAGTCCCTTTTCCTTTTTCTGATCTAAGCAGCATTAAGCAAAGACCTGTGCTTGTTCTTTCAAAAGACAAAGACATGGAGGACTCGGAAGATATCATCACTTGCGGAATTACCTCTTACCTTAAAGAAGCAAAGCACTCAATTTTAATCGATAACAATAGCCTAGAATTGGGTGCAATTCCAAAACCAAGCAGAATTAAAGTTGACAAGCTCTTTACTTTAGATAAAAGGATAATTAAGAAGAAAGTAGCGATAATTGATAAAAAGATCTTTGAAATAGTTAAGAAAGAATTTGAGAGTCTAGTGTAGTTACTTTCCCGCTAGCTCATTAGTTCTTCTTGACTTTACCTTTCCGTAAATCCATCCAATAAACGCTCCAATAATAAAAGAAGTTAAGAAAACAATAATCATTGCTATTCCGAGAATGCCATCCCAAGCTGTTGGAGCAGCATTCCAGTCAATCACTGCCTGCCAAAGAAGAAAAACAAGCGGTACAATAATAGAGAAGATTATTCCCCCTCTCAACCAATAGTTAAAATCAAAAAAACAATGTGCCACCACACCCTTTAGGGTGTGGTTTGTGACAGGCACTTGTTTTTTGGATGCTCAAGGAACGCTCCACACTAAAGTGTGGAGTTAGTCGTCAAGTTCCTTGACATCTTTCCAAGCCATTATTTATGATTAGCCAATCCATGCGGATTACTGCTTCTAACAGCAATGAAATACACTAAAGCCCCAAGCCATCCTATTAATGCAACAACAATCAGCCAGACAATCTTCTCAACCATATTTCTAAACTCTCTTTTTGCACAATCAACAAGCATCCAAATCCAGAAGGCAAATAGCAAGATGCCTACAAGCAGCATAATCCCAAATCCAGTAGCCATAAAGGGAAACCAGAGTAAGTTATCAAACATCATTGTAAAAAGAGTAAAGAATAGTTTTTAAACATCATTGTAAAAAGAGTAAAGAATAGTTTTTAAACTTACTGTGGGCTAGAAAATGTAAGCTTCCCAGTTTGATGTTGTTTTTCACCATAAAGAGCAATTTCGTCAAGAATTCTGGAGGGAAAGAAAACGTCAGTAAAAAAAGAGCGACGTATCTGACGAAAAAGAGGAAGAGGATCATCATACTTTTCTTTAATAATTCGATGAAGGAGGTTATTATCATCATTAGGTTGATGAAGAGTCGTAATCCATGAACCTTGATACTCGCCGGTAAACCCCGTCCCAGAAGAAGACCGAGATAATTGCAAAACAACGGGCATCAATCCACTTTCTAATCGAGGAAGCTTCATGAAAGCAATCTTCTGCTTTGCAGGAAAGAAATAACCAACAGTTAGTTTTTCGGTACCTGTTTGAGGAGTTACTTCTGAGTCTTTATTAGCATCATACAAACGGCCAATAAACCGACCATCGGTAAATAATTGTACTTCTCCTGCTTACCCCACCAGTCACAGCACGAAAACGATATGAACCACGAACATTATAAGTAGTTAATACTTCAAGCATACAAACGGAAGATAAAGAGAATATATAAATAAATATGTAAGTGAAAAGGTTACTTAACCCGCGTCTCCACCAACTTCCCCAGCTTCAATACATTCTTTCCATTGACAACTTTCCGCATAACATCCTGCAGCTCTGCAATCTTCACGCGGACTTGCTTGGTCGTATCCCGCTCCCTTAAAGTTACTGATTTATCCTTCACACTCTGCTCATCTACAGTTATACACACAGGCGTCCCAATTTCATCATTCCTACTGTACCTTCTTCCCACGCTCCCCGATTCATCATAGCTGACATGCCATTCTTTCCGTAATTCTTTGTAAATCTCCTCTGCAAGCTTCATCATCTTCACCTCTTTCACAATAGGAAACACTGCTGCTTTTACCGGCGCTAGCTTAGGGTGTAAGTGCAAGACAACATTATCTCTTTTCTGGTCATGTTCATATGCATCACATAAGAAAACTAGAAATGCCCGCTCAACTCCCTGTGAAGGCTCACATACTACCTCTGGTAAAACTCGCTCTCCTTTTGCATTCAAAACTGAAAGCTTTTGTAATGAATGCTTTTCATGCTGCCGCAAATCATAATCCCCTCGATTCGCCATGCCCTGCAGTTCCTTCCATCCAAAAGGAAACTGGTATTCCAAATCCCAGGTATCAATTGCATAGTGAGATTTCTCATCTTGCATATGCTGCCTGATTCTGAATTTTTCAGGATTCGCCCCCAGTCCAATAAACCATAAAAACTCTTGCTCCAGCCAGTAGGCATGCCAATCAACTTTGATAATGCCTTTCTTTAAGGCATCAGAAAAGCCTAATACCTGCCCTTCTTTTTCCTTCTCTTGATCTTCCGCACTATACACTAAAATCTTTGTTTTCCCAAGGGGATATACGCACTTCTCTCCGGGAGAAATAAAATACTCCAATTCCATCTGCTCAAACTCTCTGCATCTAAAGAGGAAATCTCGGGGCGCTATCTCATTCCTGAATACCTTGCCTATTTGGGCAATGCCTCCTGGCAGCTTCATGCGCGCATTCTCAAACACCTGCTTAAAATTCGTAAAAATAAGCTGTGCAGTCTCCGGACGCAAATAAGCAGACCCTGAATCTCCTACCTGTGTCTTGAACATCAATTGAAATTCCTTGGCATGCTTCTCATCATACGATCCTCCGCAGTTCGGACATTTTACTTTACCAAGCTCATTCTTATCAATTTTACCAGGCTTCTTGCACTTCCTGCACACGACAAAAATATCAGAAAACGAAGCGACGTGTCCAGACGCTTCCCATACCTTTGGATTGGTAATAATACTTCCGTCAATCCCAACCACATCATCCCGATCATACACATGGAACTGCCACCATGCCTGTTTGATAGCATTCTTTAATGCTACTCCTAAATGCCCAAAATCCCAGAAACCAGACAATCCTCCATATATCTCACCGCTTGGGTAGACAAACCCCTTCCGTTTGCAGAAAACTGCAAGCTCCTCAATACTCAGCTTCTCCATACCACTCATTCGGAATCAGGTATATAAATATCCTACTAAAGAACATGAAGTAAAAAGAGATAAAAGCAAAATACGATTACTTCAGACCGCCCATTCTGCACACCGTGATGCCACAGTTCGGACATTTTCCTTTTGCAATCTTCGTGCCTCGCTTCGTAGTTGATTCCTTCGGATCTTTCATATCAACCATCTTCTTGCACTTGACGCAATATCCTTGTACCATTATTACCTCCTTCTCACTGTCCATGATGGACATGCTCAGGGAATAAACAAGCCCTTATAAATCTATAGGCCACGCACCTGATACTTCGCTGCAAGCTACGGTTCCTGCACTAATACATAAATAATAAGTAAATTAGAGAGCCTTTTAGCTATAAAATACATATATAATAAGGTTTAAAAGCCAAACTGCCTCAAGAAAGGTAATGAGAAGGGCTCACCTAGCAAGAAGCAGGCTTGCAGACTACAAAGAGAGGACTACAAAGGCGAAGGAATACCGGGAGCACTATATCAAATTACTGCAACAGTACAAAAATAGCTGTCTCAAACATGAAATTACACACGAAGCATATCATGCCCTCACACAAAAAAAACATGGGGAGAAAACGCCTGCTGAATGGATTCACTACTATGATGCCTATATCCATGAGTGCGAACAGAGGAGAGCGCATGAACAGCATCTGCTTAAAAAACACAAACAGCATACGTTCCTTGCAGGTTGCAGTACCTTCCTCTTTCTCTTTCTTATCTGCTTCATCGGCAGGCCGCTGCTCCTCGGCTTTTCCGTCCAAGAAGCGCCAAGTTATACAGACACCATCCATGCAACATTCAATGAATCAACAACCTATACCTGGACTCCCCAGCATCCTGGCATGCTTGCAAGCGTACAGCTTTCCGGCGCGGTAGCAGGAGACTCAGTAAAAGTCTATCTTGACGAATTCCTCATGCTTGACAGCACAGACCTGCCAGCAGACACAACTCCGCAAGGAAAAAGCCTTCTTACCGGTTCTGCTATTAGTAAACAAACCAACTATACTCAGACAACGCAAGAGGGGACCCCTTCAGAACGAGAAGTGAGCCCTTCTCAAGAGGCGCCTCCTCTTGCAAGCTCTGACCAACAATCTACCATCCCCGTGAAAAGCTTCACCCTAGAGTGTAAAGAGACGTGCAATCTTACAGCACTACAGCTAAACAAAGCATCTTACACAATCCGAATTGAAAGCAAGAATGCAACCCTCTCTCTAGATTCTATCTCCTACCAACTTCTGTCTGCCCAAAAAGAGAATATCTCTCTTATCAATACCACAGAAGAAAACAAGACGCTCTCAAATCTGACTCGAGAAAATGCTACTATTATAAATGAAACAAATACGACGTTAGAGGAGCCCATTACCATTAATAAGCCGGTAAAATGGCAGCAGCGCATTCACCTTGAAAAGCAAGAAAACATTAACGTGCTGCTGCCTGAAAGCGCGCAAAATATCACGCTAACAATAAACGAGTCAGGCAAAGAGAAAAAAGGCCATTTTAAGGAAAAAATACAAGAAGCACAAGCCAGCAGACTAAAGCAAAATAAAAAAGAACTTGAGCTCATGGATAATGCTTCAGACTATACGCTCAACTATGAAACACCTGCTCCTGAAGTAAGAGAAGAGATAAGCAAAAATCGAAAAAGAGTGTATGTTTCAGCGCCTGACGAATTGCACTATGAAAATGTAATCACTTTTACTAACATTACTGAAACAGTTAAACTAGGCAACGAACGATTCATCAAGCTCTACTGGATTGAAAACAATTCGTACACAGACTTCAAAGCCTTAGACACAAACGGCAACGGCTTTATAGATTATCTCGAATGGATTACTCCGCATTTAAGCAATCAAACTTTTGAAATTATTATCATCACCAATGCCCAGCATCTTGATGCAGATAAAAACTTCATAAGCAACATCTACGAAGAAGTAAAATCCTTAGATAACGTCTGGAGCGAATCCATTGCTAACAGTGAATACGTGCGAGTCACTTTTGAATCTCGGCTCTCATCAAAAAATGACATTACCCTCTATCCTCGTATAGTAAGCGGCAATCCAACAATAGAAGTCTACGAAGTAAATAGCACCCAGCTGCTAGCACAATTTAACTCGCTGAATGAAAACAGGTATAACACAATTTATTTAACAAACTTACAAGGAAAGCAAGATACCTTCGACCTGCGAATAGCAGGAGGCTCAGTTGAGTTCGACCATATCATCGACCCCTCTCCCTATATTACGACCTTGGTTCCAAACAATACCATCAATCCTAATCAAAACGTAACTTCGGGGGCTTTGACTGAAAGCACGTTCACCTTTTCAACCATGGCCCCTGTTGATAATAATTGCTACAAGAATATCAGCGCAATGGGAGACAATGCACAATGCTTAGAAAACGAAGGCACCACCGCCTTAGACGCTTACTTTCTCTGGAACGTTACCTTGCCTAGTAGCAATACTTCAATCAACTGGATTAACCTCAAAAGCATCTCTTCAACAGCAACAGCAAACGGCTCAGACACACTTTCCATTGCTGCCTTCAACTGGTCAGGTAATGCCTGGGTCTATCTGAACGTGACCAAAGTTGCAGGCCTAGGCATTAACACTACTTTGAGCTACAATTTCACCGTATCTAATGTGATTGGTATGTTTGTAAACAACACACCAGGCAATCGCTTGCGCTTCATGTCTCGCTCAAACGGCAGCGCCAATTTTGCCACAGACGTCAATATAGAATATCTTGAAGTGCAAGTAAGTTATAACGATACCACACCCCCCACTACCAACCTCTCTGCCCCTGCAAACAATACCATCACTGCACTTCCTTCCATACCATTAAACGCTTCCCATGCTGATAACCTTGCGCTCATTAATACCACTCTCTATGTATGGAACAGCTCTCATTCTATCGTCAACACAACAATGGCTAGTAAAACAGGAATAACTAACACCTCAAACACTACACTCAACTTTCCCTATAACGGAACATTTTACTGGAACTATCTCACCACTGATGCCGATAGCAGAACCGCATTTAACAACACTAACTGGAGCATTACCTATGATGCGGTAGTTCCAAGCATCACCATCAACTGGCCTGCAAGCATTGCCAATAATACGCTTCCCCTAGCGTTCAACGCAACGCTTAATGAAGATGGCAATGAATGCAATTACACCTTAAATAACGGCATAACGAATCTGACGATGCAGAAAAACGGATTACGAGATTTCAATGCTTCAAATGCAAGCATTGCCAATGGTACATATTGGGTGAAATACTACTGCTGGGACCTCGCAAATAATGCGAATATAACAAATGCAACAAGATTTTTCACTTTTGACAATGCCCTTCCGAATGTCAATCTCCTTGCTCCGGCAAATAACACCCTGATTACGTCTGCTTCAGTAACGAATGTGAGTTTCAATGCTACCTTTACCGATAACCTCCTGCTCACCAATAGTACCTTCTATCTCTGGAATAGTTCCAATTCCTTGATCAATACAACTGTACGGGCAAGTACCAGCACGAGTAATAGCACAAACTTGACAGTGCAGATACCCTATCAGGGCTTCTTCTACTGGAATTATTTTGCAGGAGATAATGCAAGCAATTATGCATTTAACAATACCAATTACACTATTAATTATACGCTTCCCGCAACCAATACTCCTCCACAAATTATATCCTTGACTGCAATAGCTGCACAAGACCCAACCGAAGACTCCTTTACCAATGTGTTTTTCAACTTCACTGCCTATGACCCTGATGGATTCGCCGATTTGAAAGATGCGAGCGCCCGCGCTAATTTCACTCGTGCTGGTGAGCCAGTACGTCAGAATCTCACCTGCAACAAGTTAAACACATTCGCCAGTAACTATGCAAACTATTCCTGCGCTATCCAAATGCAGTATTTTGATGCAGCAGGGATATGGAATATTTCAGCAGTCATTAATGATTCCCTGGACACTGTAGGCACCAACAATTCAAACGCCACAGTTACGTATAACACCTTAACGGCGTTTGTAGCGCATCCCGCAGCACTTACCTGGGCTTCTCTAAATCAAAATACAGTCAACCAGACTTCCAATAATGATCCCTTAATATTAAACAATACCGGCAATCAAGCAGTTACCGTTGGTAATGTGCAGGTAAATGCCACGGATCTGGTGGGAGAGACCGATAACACAAAGGTAATCTATGCAAATAACTTCACCGTAGCAAATAAAACAGGTTCAAATGCTGAGTGTGACCTTGCTCCTGCGAATAACGCTTCAGCAATGAGCAAAGCAGTGTTCCAGGCAGTCAATCATTCAACGTTAGGAAGAGGCAATCACTCCGTTAATGACGGCACTACCGGCCAAGAGCAGCTCTACTTCTGTATTAGACAAATTGGTTCAGAAATTTCCTCACAGGCATACTCCACAGCAAGCCAAGGATCCTGGACGATCAAGATTTTAGCAGCGGCATTCATGCTCAAGAGAAAGCGTAAGAAGTTCAAGAAAGACAGATTAATTCAAGAACTGCAGGTGCTCGTGCAACGGCTCCAGAACGAGCATCAAATGAACATACCAGACATCAAAGCAGTGCTTACCGAGCAACACACAGATACCATTCCAGCAGCAATCTTTACCAAAAAAGTAGGGTGCCTTGAAGCGCTGTGCAAATACCTGCGGGAAAACAGAAATATGAAGTTCCACGCCATTGCCCAGCTAGTTATGCGTGACGACCGAACTGTCTGGACTTCATATCATCAAGCACAGCACAAGCAAAAAGAGGGGTATAAAGAAGAATCGAAAATACACATTCCCTTGGTTATTTTTGCACAAAGGAATCTTACCGTATTCGAAGCACTTGTACGCTACTTAAAAGAGCAGAAAGAAATGAACTATGCTGAAATTGGAAGAATGCTCGACCGGGACCAGAGAAACATCTGGACTATTTATTCAAATACAGTAAAAAAATCGAAAAGAAATGTTTAAAAAGAACGCTTACCCTAAGAGAAAAGCTATGGCAGGAAAAAAAGAGGCGAGTAAAAGTAAAGTTCGCTCAGTACTCTTTGCTGTTGTGCTTGCCATACTGATGCTCTCTCTGGTTTCCGCCAGCTTCTCCAATTGGTTTAACACCATCACGGGCAGAGCAGTCTCGCAGTCAGTCAGTTTAAACATATCAATATCAAACACTGCTCCAACCGTTACAAGCGTAACTGCAATAGCTGCACAAAATCCAACTGAAGACTCAGTAACTACTATATACTTGAACTTCACTGCCAATGATACTGATGGTTTCAACAACTTGAAAGATGCGAGCGCCCGTGCTAATTTCACAGCAACCGGAGAGCCGGTACGTCAGAATCTCACCTGCAACAAGTTAAACACGTTTGCTTCTTTGTATGCCAATTATACCTGTGCCATCCAAATGCAGTACTTTGACCTTGCAACAAATTGGACAGTCCGTGTCTCCATCAATGATACTTCTAATGCAGTAGGCGCCAACCAAACAGTTACTTTCAACTATAACGAATTATCTGCCTTTATCTCACATCCTGCATCAATAACCTTTAACAGCTTAAGCCCAGGATCAGTCAACCAAACCCCCACTAATACGCCTCTTATTCTGAACAACACGGGCAATCGGGCAATTACGGTAGGCAATGTGCAGATGAATGCGACTGATCTGGTGGGAGAAACAGATAACACAAAGTCAATTTACGCAAATAACTTCACCGTTTCCAATGCCACGAGCTCAAGTGCAGAGTGTGATCTCTCTGTTGCAAAGAACGCCTCGCGAATGAGCAAAGCAGTGTTCCAGGCCGTCAATCATTCAACGTTAGGAAGAGGCAATCATACCATTAATGACGGCACTACCGGCCAAGAGCAGCTCTATATGTGCATCTTACAACTAGGAAATGAGCTCTCCTCACAAGCATACTCGACTGCCAATCAAGGAGCATGGACAGTCAAAATTATTTAACATGAAAAAAATACTACTCGTACTTCTAGGAATCCTGATTATGGCAAGCATGATAAGTGCATCAGGAGTAACTTCCGAGTATTGGAATGGAGCAAATGAAAATCCCTTAAGGATTGCCCCGGGAGAAACAAAAGAAATAACCTTTACCTTGCAAAATATGGTGGGCGATGACACGCTTTCATTCAGGGCACAGGTAGTCAATGGAACAAGTATTGCAACGCTTGTTGATGCCAACCCTATCTATACTGTGCCTCCTCAAACCAAAGATGTGCAGGTAAAACTAGTAATAAAACTTCCAGCAAATGCAGTGCTTAACCAGCGCTACAACGTGGGCGTTTCATTCACCTCCATTACCAATGCTGAGGCAGGGCAATTTAGAATAGGAAGTGCATTTGAAAAATACTTTGACGTCATTCCAACCATATCTGCAGCAGTTCAAGCACCAGAAAAAACAAGTAAAACAATGTATCTTCTTATTCTAGGCATTATCATAGTACTCATGATTATATGGTACCTTAGGAAAAAGCAATAAAGGCACCGTTTATTTTAAATAGCTGAAAGCGTTTCATCAATGATGAAGGGCTCCATGTGTATAGGTCTTCTTATCGTTCTACTAAGCATGCATATAGTAAGTGCAGAAAATACTAATGCTACAAATTCACTAACCGGCAAAGCAATAACGCAGGTAGTTGATGTTTCCGTGCAAGTAGTAGTAGGACAGCCCTACATATCCGTGTATAGCCCAAAAAACCTTACCTATATTAAAGACCTTAATCTGTTGCTCAATATAAGTGCAAATAACTATCAAAAACTCTGGTATAATCTCGATAATGGAACAAACATCACCCTATCAAACAAAATAGCATATTTTAATGCAACGGGAATACAAAAGAATCACACGCTCTTTCTTTTTGCCAACAACACAGAGGGAGTAGTAATAAAAAAAAGCGTTAACTTCGCAGTGAACGTAACAAAATTCTTCATTGAATATGAACACTATCGTAACGAGACCATAAAGGGAAACTCCACAGATTTTAACAGCTATAGTTTTGAAGAGCTCCAAAATCTCTCCAACATTGTGCTAGAAAATACACAAAAAGGAAAAATTTATTTCACTTCCCAGATAAATATTACTGCACTTACCTCAAACAACGCAAGCCTTGATGCCTATATCAATATTTCACATAATTATATAAGTATTAATGACACTGCCCTGCAGCCGCTCAATACAACAGCAACACTCTCTTTATACAATCTTTCTTTTACTAACCCGCGGCTGATACGTAATGGAGAGGTCTGCCCAGACTACATCTGTACTCTAGAAAATTATACTTCTGGAGTACTCCGGTTTAACGTAACGCACTTCTCTTCCTATTCTTCAGAAGAAACAAGTGAGTCAAGCTCAGCAGGAAGCTCAACGACAGGCTCTACCACTACTTCTTCAGAAGGAGGAAGCAGTGGAGGGGGAGGAGGTGGAGAAGGGGGCGGCGAAAGCAAAGAAAGTATCACACTCCTCAATTTTACACTTGAGCCAGAACGAATAAAATTTATTATAAAACAAGGTGGAACAGAGCATCAAATTATCAAGCTAACAAACATAGAAAAAGAAAAAATAACGCTGAAAATAAAAATGCAGGCACTTGAACCATTCATCAAGCTGAGTGCGACAGAAGTTGCTCTGACCCCGGGAGAAACAAAGATAATTGACGTTGATGCATTTGTACGTGAAGATGCAAAACCAGATGTTACTCTTGGCAAAATCATCATAACTTCAGGAGAGCTGCAAAAAGAAATCCTGGTAGTCATAGAATCACAGATGAAGCGAGGCCTATTTGACGTAAGAGTAGAGATTCCAAAAGAGTTTCTTACTGTAAAGAAAGGTTCAGACCTGCCTATCAATATAAATCTCTACAATCTTGGAGATATCGGCAGAATAGATGCAAATATTACATACGTAATCAAAAATGACGCAAACAAAGAAGTTGCAACCTCTCAGGAAACACTCGCGGTAGAAACACAGGCAAGCTTCATAAAAACGCTTGCTATACCCTCTTCTATTCCTGATGGTAATTATATAGTCTATGTTCGGGCTGACTACCAAGATACCAGCGCGGGAGCAAGTGCGTTCTTCACTGTAAAAAGCTCTTCAGAAACACTCTCTCAAAACATCTTTATCTTTTTAGGAGGGGCACTGTTGCTGCTCATTATTAGCATCTATATACTCCTCCACTTTGAACACGGTAGAAAACAATCGTTCAGAAGAGTCAGCAAATAAAAGACATTCTATCTTCTAGCGTGTAATCGTCTTCTATACTGGCTAACAACAACCGGGACAGAAAGAACAGTTGCAGTTATTGAGATAGTGTACAACTGTAACAAAATAAGTGAAGTATCGATAGCACTCTTATTATAAAAAGCCCTCTAAAGAGATACTTTAGCTGCAAGAAAATAGAGAATAATTAAAGCAATAGTAAGTACTAAGTACTTAATCACAACACCTGTTTTAGTAACTTCTAGCTTACTCAACTCTCTTCTTGTATAAGAAAACAAGGCAGTAGTTAAACTTATTTTCTACGTAGCGATCGATTTCTTCCTATTAAGGTTGCATGAGATAATCTAGTATGATGAAACGTGAAATGATGATAGAGTGAGTAAAGCAATGTTACCACCATCACGAAAACAAGAACTACAAGCACGTACGCACTCTTATCATTAAATTTTATAGAAAAATTGTCAAAAACAAGTATGCGCTGGCTTGCGCTGGCAAGCAATTCACCAGTCTTAACATCAGTTACTTCTAAATAGATTTGATACGAATTTGTTTGTAACGAGTCTGGCACTTTCAGTGCAAGAATCAGCGAAGCCCGCGTTTCGATGGCTGCTGTCTGGGAAGACAAAGGCAGGTTCTTACCATTCACTTCTTTCAGGAACAAAGTTACCAAGACATCTTTCCTGTTCGTATCACCGAGCTTAATCAGAGTCACTCCTAAGAAAAACTGGCTTCCTGTCGCAACTCGTGCATACTCAGGCTCAAGCTGCACATAGATTAAAATTTGCTCTTCAGTAGAGAGCCCAGAAAGAATAAAAGGATTTTCAAAAAGAAAAAGTGAGACTGCCAAAGCAAGAACTCCCACCACCAACAGAGCTAAGAAGGCGCCTCTCATCACTTTGTATTCTTCATATACTTTTAAGACTTTCTATCACTTAAAAAAGGAGTCTAAAGAAAACTATAAGAACTAGGCAGAAATATCTCTTACACGATGTTTAACGGAATTGTAACATGGATAGTCCGACCGGATAGCTCTCGAACGCTCGCTCGAAAGCACTACCTCTTAGCACAAGAACATTATCAGGCAGAACTCTATGCAACAGGAGAAGAAAGGAAAAGCGCAACGGAAGAGAGGATTCTGAAAACGTATGAACTCTGGAAGCCTGTGTTCAATAATCTTAGAGTTTCCGGCTCGTGTGCTATAGCAGAACAAACACAAACATGGCTGCGCACTCCGAAAAATCTTGATATAGTATTAGTACGAAATCGTACTGTTCTTAGCTTTATGGTGAATGTAGGCGAAAGAAACAACTCTTTTCTTGTTGAGAGAAGAAGCTTTAAAATGAATCCGTGGGGAGAAATAAAATACCAAGCGTATTTTCCTACTACTGTTGATGAAGCAATTGCCAATAGAGAAAGAAATCCAAATCTTGAGTTTGTGTATGTAGACCCAGATACTAATAAGATTATAGCAGAAAGTCAGGTTCGGATCTATCTCGTGGACCAAGAAACTCCTGGAACCCTGACTTCTAGAGAGTTTAGGGCGGGAGAATTTATGGTGCCAAAAGAAACATTCACAGGAATGCCGATAGCAATAGGTAAAGAAGCGATTCCTTGCGTAAGCCTTGAATATTTGCTGGCCTTAAAAGAGTTTGTAGTCGAAAGAGAGAAGCGCAAAGACCCAAAGCACAGAGAAGATAGTGAACGTATCAGAACAGCAATAGCGCAGCACTTATTAAAGAGACAAGCGCACGCCAGGAATTGAACCTGGAAAAAGTCGGGCTGCAGCCGACCGCAGTAACCATTGTGCCACGTGCGCACCTAGCACAAAACATCTAGTAGCTTTTAAAGATTGAGGTTCTTACAAAGGCTGCGAAGATGCCTGAGCATCCAAAGGAAGTGCAAGTCTATCTTCTTGCTTGAGCAATTCAAAAGAGACATTTAAATAATGTACAAAGCGCCCGTCTCTCGTCTCATAACTCATTCTCAACTTACCTTCTGCCGGCACACTCCCTTTACAATAAAACCATTCTTTGCCTCTCACTCCTTGAACACGCTCAACTGCAAAGACATAAAAAAGAGGATACTGATCGGCCATGTATCTTTCCAATAGACTCTCTTTTTAAACTTGTCGCTAAAAACGCTCCTGACAGGATTTGAACCTGCGACCTACGGATTAGAAGTCCGTTGCTCTATCCAGGCTGAGCTACAGGAGCACGCTCAAAGAATCAGAAAATACTATTTAAGCGTTCCGAGTACCTAGTAGCTTGAAAATGCAATCTCAGCATTGCTCATCTTCTCATAAAACTCCAAATCAGGCTGCTTTTGTTTAGCAGTATAATAAATCTCATCCAAACCGGTCCAGGCAGTAAACCACCCCGCAGGTTCGAGCACCACAACTAAGAAGTGCATGAAAAAGCTGCCATTTGCAATGGAAGCAATATAGGAAGCAAGAGTGATAAAAAGAATTCCCAAACAAGCCATGATCATTCCTCGCTTCCTGATAGTATGCATCTCATCAATCAGCTGCAAATAATGCTTCTTGAAATGCTCTCGCAATCTGCGTTTAATTAACACTTCTTCAGTACCGTCTCGTCTCTCTCGCGGCATGAGAAACGTTAGTTCAATGGTGCCTGAAGGCTTGTCTCTGCTTGCTTTCTTTGCCTCAATCAAGAAATCATCACTCAACGCTCGCTGTGAATACGGTCTCGGATCAAAGTCAGAAAAGATATCATCATACGTGTCAATCTGCAAACTAATCTCAGACAACTGTAATAACGCACTTCCCGAAAGCGCTCCTTCTTTCTTCATATACTATCAGAAGAAAAGGTTATTTTTAAGGTTGCCGTTTATAGTTAAACAGAAAGGTATCTATCAGTATACATCGTGCGTAAGGCACGCCGAACATGCACTGCATAGACTGCTCGTACACAGTAAAACAAAAGCACGAGTAAAGTAAGGAATGCAAAAAAAGGAATGAACAGCTGGCTTGTACGTGCACCAATGGCGCTGCCTGTTAAGGGAAGAGAAGTAAAAACGAGAGGCATCACAGTAGGCAAAGACCAGGTTCCCTCATTAAACGTAAGAGTAAGCGATACCGTATCTCGAGGCACCTCACTAAGGGCTGTTAAAAACGAATACTTTATTTTTTGTCCAGCTCCCAGTACTATTTCATCGTCCCCTTGACCGAGCAACACTCCGTTCCTATCGATAATATGATATGCTACTTGAAGTACATGCGCCTGAGACTCATGCTCAGTAAGGGTGTATCGTACCTGTAGCATATGATCAGAAATCTGATAGGAGTCAAGAAGAAACGTAACTTGCTCTGGTCCTTGATCAGGCAAATCTCCTTCACGCACTGCCCCAGCAGTTACACTTCCTTGCATTCCATGGGAAAAAGCAAAAACACCAACACCAAATAAAAGTAGAATACCAAACGAAATCACCGCTTTGTGAGCCTTCATACTTCTTACCATGAGTACCATCTTATAAACCTTCCTCGCAACCTCTATAAACCCTGCTCCCTTCTTCTGCCTATGGAACCAATACAACTCACCTTTCTGGGCACCAGCAATGCAATACCGACCGTACAAAGAAATCATACTGCAATTCTTCTCGCCTGGAAAGATGAAACGCTCTTATTTGACTGTGGTGAAGGTACGCAACGTCAATTCAAATATGCCTTGCTTTCTCCCCACAAGCTTACTCGTATTTTCATTACCCATTGGCATGGAGACCATATACTCGGCTTGCCCGGATTATTCCAGACTTTAGCAATGTCAGGTTATACTAAAACGCTCAAGCTCTATGGTCCACAAGGGACCAAACACTTCATACAGGCAATTATCCAGCTTCTCGGCAATCTGCGCATTAACATAGAAGTACACGAAGTTGCTCCAGGCGCCATTGTGAACGAGCCAAACTTCCAGATAACTGCAGCTGCAATGCATCATGACACTCCCTGCCTCGCTTATGCCTTCGTCATTAAAGACAAGCGGCGCCTGGACAAAGCAAAACTCAGAAAATATAAAATCCCCCATTCTCCCTTGCTGAGAAAACTTCAGCGCGGCCAGGACATCATGCTAAACGGAAAGAAGATTAAAACAGCACAAGTCTCCTACCTGGAGAAAGGAAGGAAAGTAGCCATGATACTAGACACTGCTTTTACTGAAAAAGCAATTGCCCTTGCAAAAGAAGCCGACATGCTCATTTGCGAATCCTCATTCTCAAAAGAAGATAAGGCAAAAGCAGCAGAATACTTGCATTTAACTTCAGAAGACGCTGCAACAATTGCAAAAAAAGCTAAAGCTAAAGCCCTGCTCCTCACTCATATTTCACAACGTTATGAACACCGCCTGGACAAAATAGAAAAAGAAGCAAAAAGAATATTTAAGAATACCAAGATAGCCAAAGACTTAGATGTTATTGTGTTGTGAAACTCCCAACAGTAAGCTAGAGAGCATATCAAAAAGGGCATTATCTTCAACAATGACGTAATCATCGAAAAGCAGACATGTATTTTTCTTAAACTATTTTATTATGTATAGTGCAATCCTGCCTTGCTTTATCCGCGTATCGGGCTACGAGACAGTATTAAAAAATAAACACTACTTGTTCAAGCCACTAGAGGTTGAAGCAGGAGAGATAAAGATGATAGTATCACCCCGCAAAAAAGTAAGGCCGATATTTTTCTTCACTGCTCCGCTTTCCAGCTCCTTGGCATTATCCAAAACAACATTAATGTGAATATCAAATGCCATGAGGGTGCCAACGAACTGCTTATCTCCTTTCAATTGAACAAGGACCTCTTTTCCCTTCGACGCATTCAAAAGGTCTAAAGGTCGTTCAATTTTAGTAGCCATACACATTCTGAGAAACTTCTTTTATAAACCTATCGCCAAGAAAGGATTACTACAAAGAGAAGAAAATCAGCTTTTCCCAAAGCTATTTAAACCCTCATACTAAAAAAGAAGTATGAACCAAGGAAGAAAGAATACCGGCGGCAAATACCATCGCCAGAGAAAGAGAAAAAAGTATGAAATACAAAATCAAGAAAGGCATACCCTCTTAGGTGCAACAAAGCGCAAACAAATTAAGATCCGGGGAGGCCATGCAAAGACCTTCTTGCTGAAAGCAGACACCGCTAACATTCTGGCAAACAACAAAGTCCAGCCGGTGAAGATTACAAATGTCTTAGAAACACCTCAAAACAGATTTTTTGCACGGCAAAACCGTCTGATAAAATCAGCCATAATAGAGACTCCCTTAGGAAAAGCACGCATTACCAACAGGCCAAGCCAGGAAGGTCAAGTAAATGCCGTGCTCATAAAAGAATAACATGACAGCTACTTTTCAAAGAGGTATTATCTTTGACTGGATAGGCACCTTATACGAGCATAATCACGGCCAAGCAGAGCACGCTGAAGCAATGCTTGACTTGCTTTCTGGAGCATATTCCTTGTCGCTTATCTCTTTAAGCAAGGACATTCCTGCACGAGAGAAGGAAATTACAAGCTCAGGTCTCCGTCCGTATTTTAAGCATATCATTGTTGCACGGCAAAAACTGCCTGAACAATACGAAAAATGTATGGAGGTAATGGGCACAACCGCACAAACTACCTGGATTGTCGATGACCGGACCAAGCGAGGCATTGCCATTGGCACGAAACTCGGCTGCAAAACCATCTGGCTCCAAAACGGGGAATATGCTCATGAGCTGCCTGATGCAACCACAGGTAAACCAACGAAAGTCATTCATAACCTGCAAGAACTGACGAGTATTCTTACCTAGCCTTGGTGCTCGAGGACAAAAGAGCAAAAAACCGAAAGCTTTAAATACCCTCTCCGTATAAGGCTTTTAAATCTTTCGGAAATTCTATGGTATATGTCAAACGATGTCCTGAGTGTGGAAGTGTCAATCTCACCTATGATGACTATAAAGGCGAAATCATTTGTAACGACTGCGGCCTCATTGTAGAAGAGAAAATGGTTGACACCGGTCAGGATGTAGGAGGTCAATTTGACAAATCAGACAAAAAGGGCAGGGGCGGAGCACCGATGTCCATGCAAAAGTTTGATAAGGGCCTTACAACGAATGTGGGAGAAATCTCGGATATCTACCGATTAGAAGCAGGCCAAACCAGAAAGTTTCTCAGATTAAAGAAATGGCAGGAGCGCGTCTCTACCAGCATTGAACGAAACCTCAGGTTAGCAATGGCCGAATTGCGAAGAGTTGCCTCATTCCTTACCTTGCCTTCCGTAGTCAGAGATGAGGCTTCTCGCGTGTATAATTACGTATTGCAGCGAGGATTAGTCCGTGGAAGAAGCATGGAATCAGTCATTGCTGCCTGTATTTATGCAGCCTGCCGCTCCTACAACATTCCCCGCACGTTAGATGAGATTGCAAACGCATCGGATGTTGAGCGAAAAGAAATTGGAAGAACCTACCGGTTCATCGTTAGAAAAATCAAAATTAAAGTGACTCCCAGCTCTCCGAAAGACTACATTTCACGGTTCTCCTCAATCCTGCACTTATCTCCTAAAGCACAGAACGAAGCCTTGAAAATTCTCAAGCGAGCAGATATCTCCGAGTTAACTTCAGGAAGGGGACCAGCAGGCATTGCTGCAGCCGCTCTGTATGTTGCAGCCCTCATCCATGACGAAAAAAAGACACAGCGGGAAGTAGCTGATGTTGCAGGCATCACTGAAGTAACCATCAGAAACAGGTATAAAGAACTGATTGAGCGCCTAGACTTGGAAGAAAAACTCAAAGCAAAAGTCCTTTCAGCAGCTGAAAAGAACAGCAAAAAGTAACATCCATAGTTTTTTATAACACTCTTTATTTATCCCCGCATGCGGGGATGCCGGAGCGGTCAAACGGGCTTGGCTTAGGACCAAGTGGCTTAGTGCCTACGGAGGTTCGAATCCTCTTCCCCGCACTATGATTTTGCTGTCACTAGATAAATACACCAAATAGAAAGATTTATAAATCACTGTTTATCTAGAAAACAATGCGTTCAGGATTACTAAAAACATGTGCATTGACGGCACTGCTTACCGGTTGTGTACATGCACAAAAACAAAGAACCACTTCCTATCTTCCCGTAGAAGGAGAAGTACCTGCACTGCAGGGATCTCTTACTGAGAAAAATTATCCAGGAGATGTACAGCGTATTACTATCAACGGTCAGAGGTATATGATGCAGCAGTTTGCTGGCACCAACAACGTTCCTGATATTCTGCCGTTCCAAATCACTCCTGCTACCAATGCAACACTGCTCTATAACCATGTAAAACAAATAAAAGGCATTCAATCAACAAATTGGTTTGTTCCTACGCTGGCAAAACTGCCTTCTGGTACAAACGTTACTGAACTGGTTCTAGATACACAAGGTCCATGGGGAATCAAAGTTGATCGTTCTTCTGATTTGCCTGACAGCAAAACAGGGCTTGCAGTTGACTACTTAAGCCACACCAACTGGCCATTTAAGCTTAACACACTTCACCTTGCTGATAGGTTAAATAAACCTCACGGATTCTTCACCCCTGCATATAATGACCATGCTCCTAACAAACTAAGTTTTGTCATGGGAGACACAAACACTTCGTATCTTGCTCTTAATCCTGAAGGAAGTATAAGTATTCGTGGTCCGCGATTCTACCGCCCAACTGCCCTCTCAGAAGTTCTAAGCAACTGGCAGGCACAAAGTGCAACTAATGCAGCTAAAAAAAATGCTGTTGTTTCACCAGCTCCCCTGCTACCAACAAATACTCCAGTTACTGTCAAAGAACTCAAGTAATTTATTTAACTTCCTTCACCTGTCCAGCACTCGCATCTTGTTCTTTCTTATACACCACATATAATCGCTCTGGAGCGTTGTCTGCTTTGATATATACTTTAAGCAGTCCAGGAGCTCCGCGGATAGACTGGCTGCTTCCCGCACTGCTGATTTCAATATCACTGCTCACATCGGTCCCCAATCTCGAAAGAGTTTTACGGGTAATAAGCACATCCTCTTTTCCAGGACCATCATAATCCTTATTCGTTATTGAAGTTCTTCCCGGAGCAAAATACAACGTATATGCAACAGTTCTGGCTTCTTGATTCCCATAATTTGCTAGTCCTGCATGCAAGGTATATACTCCATCAATATACGTCTGCACTGGATTCTTCAGAACTAAATAGGGCTCTTGCTTTAAGTGTATCGCTATTGGCTCTTTCTGGAGAACAGAAGTAAGCGAAGCAAAAGCCTTCCACGGCTGTTCTAAGGGCAGCATTTTAGCAAATGATGGTTTGTCAGCATCAGCAACATACGTCACATCTAACACGAAATAACGCTTGCCATCAATAGTGTGCGAGAGAGCAGGTATCTTTGCAAGCGCATCACAGCTGACACTATCACACAGCACGCCATTATTCAAGTGGTAAGATTCTCCACTAATAGCCGGAGCCCACTTAAAGAATACGGAGTCAAACCCATACAAATCAAAAAACTTAGCAAGCAAGATAGAAGAATCTTCACAATCTCCTTTTCCTAAATACAGCACTTCATACGGATATGCTGGCCGATCCTGACAATGGAAACATTCTTGGTCACTCTTATACACTCCTGAACTAATCACAAATGAAGCAAGAAAACTCTTCTGCTTATATTCATCCTGAGGAAACTCCGCAAGCGCAATCTCACGAAGTTGCGCAGCAATATCTTCCAAGTACCTATCAGCATTCGGTTCCGAGACAAACACACCAAACGGCCGATACTCCACGCGCTTCACAACGCCATTTGCAAGTGAAGGAGCATAACACTTGTCAGAAAAGTCGCCAAATCGTTGATTATAGTATGTAATAAGATCAGCATCCTTGCACACATGAATCGTATACGTCTTAGTCTTTCCATCTCCTCCTAAAGTATTCCATTCAATTCTCCGATATTCCTGGCATGCCTCGCTTGTCAGCCTGCGCAGGGGCTTTGCACACTCGAGTACTTCCTGACCAGTACATTCTTCTTGAGGCTCCAAATGCGTTATCCCTGATAATGGAACAGCCGATGAGAGAGTAATATCTTTTCTATTGAGAAATACCCGTGCTCCCTCGAGCTGTTGATAGAGTTTTCCCAGCCTATCAGGAGCATCCTTATTGGTAAAACTAAAAGAAAGTTGCTGTGTTCCTGAACCAGCATCAACACGTATAATACCTAAGTATACATCAGCCAACACGGTTCGCTCCTCATAGACTTTCTGCTCTTGCACATACAAGCGTGGATTGGTCTCTTTCCCATCGACTACTATATACACTTTTTGCTTATTGCCCAAATCGAGCGGCTGAGTAAATGAATACGTAACAGATGAAGATGTAGAAGGAGAGGAAGGAGACTGCTGATTCTGCACAGCAGGAGGAGGTGTTTCTGCCTTCCCGCCGCGCAAAAGACGCGCTGCCTGCTCATACACCTGCGCCTTCAAGTAAAGCAAAGCAGCTCTTTGTGGATTCAAATAGGTTTGATCAGTAAAGGTACCAATCTCTTTTACCAGCTTCTGCACTTTCAAGTCTAAGTCTTTAAGCTGGCTCGGACTTGGAACACTCGAAGGAGCAATGCTTGCAGTAAGTGCTGCCTTCTCTTGGCTCAATCGGTCAAACTCCGGCTTAAACCTAGTATCTTGGAATGAAGTAATAACACCTTGCTTCTCGAGCTGCTGATTGGTAAGTTTCCCTAGTTGTTCAAGCGTCTGATTTTTTACCAAAATATCAGCATCGGTAATGGCATTGGCAACGCTCTGCTTATCCAGCCAGCACTTCAATCCTGGACTCCCGCACGTTCCTACTTCAACAAACCTTCCAGGAGCAGTACTTAAACCAGGATTCTGAGACGAACAGACACGAACAACGCCGCGCTTGTAAATCTGAGGTAAGCCTGCCTCCTCAAGTGCAGCTCCTGGATTGGCATTCGCCAATACGGCCTTCAAATCAGGGCTGCCATAAATACATGCTTGTTCACTCTGAATATCCGTATCAGTCAACTGGTCTTTCACATATTGATCTCTCAGGAAATTAACTGCAGCGCTGGTAGAAACCTGCTTAAACCCGCATTCTTCCTTCTCATTAATCCTAACGCACAATTCCTTATAACCTTCAGGTGCAGTAAAGTCTCTTGCTTGAGACACGGTCTCTCCTCGTTTAATAAAGCCAGAAGCGACTAAAATAGTCGGAGTCGCATGGTAATAGGAAGATTCAGGGGGATTCTTCAGATAGACAGTATACTGAGTCCCTTGGTCTTTCCCTGCAAAAATGTGATAGAAGACCTTATACTGCGCCGTCGGAGGCACGGTAGCATCGCTAAATCTGTATGAATCAAACTGCGCGAAAAACTGAGTAGGACTATCCGGCTCAAGCAGACTCTTGAATGTATTCGGAGCTTTCGCACCAACAAAACTCTTGCACACCTGCGTGCCAACTTCTGCGGTTGACCTGGCTTGGAATGCCTTCAAAGAATTAACTGCATAACTCTGCGTAAAGTAGTCAATAGACTTCTTGGTATTTTCCCAAGCAAACATGACTGTTAGATACTCTCCGCCTCCTCGTGCACCTTGTCCTCCCTCATACAAGAACTCTACCAACTTAGGCACCAACACATTCACAATAGGGGCAAACTGTCTCCAGAAGAAATCACACAAGTACAAGGAATGAATTTCATCGCAGATCCCTACCAACCTGCCTGTACGCACATTATCCTGCAAGCAATCCCGGTACTGCTGTAACGCAGACACATACCCATCAATCCCTGCCTGAATACCGGACAAACATACCGGCACGACGATGCCCTCTTGTGCATTCGGCAAACACAATAATGCAGAGCCGATAATGCCTGACTGTATAACATTATCGACCTGATACTTCCCTCCAAAATTGCACCTGCTCGCAGGGCAAATAACCGGATCACACACATTAAATAATATCTTACAATCTTCAGGGCTCATAAAGTCCTGACATTGCGTACCCGAAGCAAATGGTGCAGGCGGCCCGACTGCTAATTGCCTTCCATTCACTCGCACAAACGGATTCCCTTTCTGCGAAGCTGCATCTAACAAAGCAGTTTTAGCCTCTGCTATCAATTCCTTAGATTCTTTATCGTTCAAACCAGGGATAGGCAGATTGTCATTAACTCCAACAGTAACTTCCCGGCAGTCATCTTTGTCATCAATACTGCTATCTTCTCCCACATTACAAATAGCAAATACTCTCGGCAAGCCTGATGAGTCGTAATTCTTTTGCACATTGCCCGTTCCTAACACAGGCACTACTTTTACATACCATCCTTTCACCACATCAAAGGGTACAAGTTGAGGCAATCCCTCATACGGCCCATACCCAAAGTACCGTACCTGCTGATGTACAGCAATGATGGGACTAGTATACCTTTGTGCATCAACATTCCGCAATTCAGACACGCCAAATTGTGCCAAAAAGGCCTGAGGATTTTCTTTACCATCTACAACCGCCTCACTCGGCACTGCTCCGGAAATCACGCTCGTAGCAGTCTCGCTAGAGGCTACTACTTTTACAGGCACGAGCACACCATTTTGCTGCAACTGCCCATAAACTAAATATGACTGAGGTGCAGTATACGTATAATCAATAATCTTACCATTCTCTGATTTTACGGGAATCTTCCTGTTTCCTTTCACCAGAGTAACGGCATCCACTTTTTCAGGGATGACTCCTGTTATCTGCTTACCCTCTACTGTACCATCCTTAAGCACATAAATAGGCGTGCGTACCGCATTTGCCTCTGAGAACGCACCAATTAAAGGTGCTCTTCCTGTCAAGCGAGTATCTGCCTGCTGCGCATTCTTCAAATAGGCTGCAGTTTCCTTAGCACTGGCAAACTGTTCATTGAGTAAGGTAAAGTCTTTCTGGACTTTCGCTTTATCTAAAGCAGACGACTGATTCAGCAAGTACTGATACTGCAATTGACGCATATCTTTTAAAGAATAAAACTTCAAGGATGCTTCATCTTCAGGCAAACCAAGCTGATACTTCGTATTTAACTGACGAGCATACGCGAGCTTGCTGGCATTCGTATCAACTACCGACTCTAACACTCTGGTTTGAGTGGCATCTTTCTGCGCCGTATCAATAACCTGATTCACCTCTTGCAACGCTTTCGTACGTGCACTCACTTCCGTATTGATAAAGCTGGCTTCTCCATTGTAACACTCGGTGAGCGTCTTGTAGATAGTCCCTGAAGATGATCCATCAGGCCGTCGCATCGGCTGTTTATGAGCGATCGCTTGCTCACATCGTTTCGTCCAGCCTTGCTCTCCAGACATAGCATCTTTTCGCGCTAACGCTTCTCCTCCTACTCCCTCAATAAAATTCTTTACTGTTAAGACAGCAGCACTGGCAAAACATGCTCCTTTTAATCCTGATACAACAGTACCCAGATTTTTAGAAATGCTCTCCCATTTCTTAATGCTCTCATTCAACGCCTGCACGTGCTCAGCAGCTTTTTCAGGAGACAATTTAATAGCCCGTTTCTCAATCCCTATCTGCACCGTCAAGTTAGTCTCGGCTGTCGGTCCTCTCGCTTCAGGAACAAGGCGAATGCGGGCAACTCTATCAACATCTTTAAGGTCTATAAGAATTACGCTCTCTTTGCTCTGACAGAGTGTTACACTTGTTCCCGCTAGTAAGATTCTGCTTTCTTTGCTCTTCCCATCACACGAATAATCAATATACACTCTTCCTGTACCGTAATAATTTCCTGCTCCACTCCTGGCAGAATCATAATACGAGTCTACGCTTCTCAACTGAATATATCCGTTTGTAAAAGCAGAAACATTTTCATTCATACGTACTGCTACTTCCTTACCGCCTATACTGAGTACTGCTTGAGCAGTACTCTGATACTGCTGCTTAGAGAAATCAACCAAAGTAATCGTCCTGGATCTGCTGCCAACTTGTACTACTTGTGTCGCAGCAGCATAATTAATCGTATAGAGTGCATCAAGCTGCTCCTGTGCGTGGTAGGAAGAATTCCTATAAACTTCAGCATAAAGTCGTAGCAGACGCGCCTTAGTTTCAAGCTGGTTAAACTCTCCTGCTAGCTGGATCGCTTGCTGAAGTCCTTGTTCACTGTAAGTAGTAGACGACTCAGATACGTGTTTCTCATACGGATAATCAGAAGCGAGAGATTCATACGCCTGCACTGCACTGGCAAAATACTGTTTCATGGCTCGCTCGCTCTCGCTCGTACCAAGCGGTGCATCAACGAGTTTCACACCCTCTTTCTCCGGCTGAGAAGTTAACTGGAGCACAAAACGCTGATTCTGGCAGGCAAATTCAAGTGTCCCTGTCCCATCAGCTTGATTAATACGTATGCCTCTAACAGTACACTTCCCCTCTAAAAAGCTACTTCCATAATACACATCCTGCACGTCAGTGCCCTTGTCGTCACTAATTTGTACACGTGCTTTATCCTGTGCAGCCACATACCCATCATAGATAACTTTGACTGCTGCTTGACAATAAAAGCCGGGAACAAAAATACTCTGCGAGCTTTCTCCTCGCTTCACTTTAATGCTGCTAACCTTCACATCTCCTTGATACAGAGAAACAGATGCGCTATTCGAGTCTACATCATCCAAGCGTACGAAATACCTTCCATTAAAGAAGCTTTGTTTTGCCCGATTAGTGTTCCATTCACTATCGCTCTCCGGATGTAATACAAACTCGCTGCTTCCAATACCGTACGCATTACCTGCAGTATATTCAAGCTGCGCACTCAGGGTGGCATTCACAAAGTCAGGCAACGCACTCTCATTCCCTTGTTTCTTCAACACAACGACCACATATCCAATATTATTCACGAGAGGGCTCCCCAGTAAGATATTATTCGTCCGTAGTGCTGCACGTGCAGGGTGAAATCCAACGCCTGCAATGCCTTCAGGATACTTACTCTTGAATCGAATATTCTTAATCTCCTTTATATCAAGTAAAGGATTTATCTGTAAAGCATCAATCTGGCAAAATACAGGCACATTCTGCTCCGCAAGTAGATCAGATCGGACAACGGCAGGCTGACACCCTCCAGGAGCTACGTGCAATAGCAAATCTTGCCGAGCTTCACACACATCCTTATCTTGTAAGATAGGCCAATACGTCCCTAATCTATTATCAGGTCCATAATACGTCTGAAAGCTGGGCTGCTGCTGTTGATTAACAAAGCTTGAAGAGCCAAACCCACTTATGAAACTTGATTGTGCAGCAACAGTACTCATCCAAGCAATAAAAACAAATACAAAAAGAACGATCGCTTTGTTATTCATTCTGTACCTCTGCCTGCAAAACTGAGAAGGAAGCATAATTTTGCTGTACCTGTTCCAAACTGGTAGGAGCAGGTAACTTGGTAGCGCTAATGCGTAGTTTGCCTTTCGTAAGATGCTCAGGCACCAAATACGTCTCTACCGTTCCCCCTCCGAGCAAAGCATAGTCTAGTTTTGTTTCCGGCAGCGTAATGGTAAAGCACTCTTCTTTTGTGCCGCCAAAGAATCCCAAGAAACCAGATTGAGGCGTATTCCTGCATTCCTGCTTGCTGCTTGCCGGAATCGTAAGCGATGAGTTTCCATACACGTAAACACTCACATTATAGCTTCCTTCTGATAACGTTACCTGAGACACATCAGGTAGCGATGCTGTTGCAGTTCGCTGTCCAGTAAAGGTTACGAGTGCCTGAGAGACTGGCTTTCCTTCCATCTCGACACTAATGTTAAGGCTGTATTCCTTATCAACCAATACCTGCGCAGACGATTCGCTATTACTTGAAAAGAGCTGCTGCTTAGCAGCGTATCCTTCCGCATTCGCAAGTAAAAAGCCATTCACACATGCAGGCAACGTGCCTGACCAGCTCCCATTCTCTGCCTTTCCAAGGAAACACTGTTGAGTAAGGCAGCGATAGCTCAAGGAAGCATCTACTGGCTGCAAATCAGTTGAGAATACACTAATAGAAACATCTTGAGTTTTCACACTACATATATCCACATCGTCACTCTCCTCCGGAGTCTCAGCAAACGCGGCTTTTCTCGCCATATTCTTATCGATAATCACCGCAACCGGAAACTGAAATACCTCCTGACCGCTCGATATTTGGAACATAACTGGAAATGCCAAGTCGTACACAAAATGATACGGCACGTAGCAGAATCCCATGACACTAAGGCCTTGCTGCGTACCTACCGGTTGAGCAAGTAATAAGCCCGTATCTGCCCCTTGAATCTCTATCTTCCAGGGCCACGTCTTCGAATACAAAGCATGAACAGAAGCCTCACTCTGATATGGTATGGTAAAGTACTTCTCTCCGGGAGTGTTTGCACTCCCTGAAAAACGCAATGCCCTTACATTTGCCTCCAATGCCTGCTGTACATCCTGCACCACTTCCTGTTCTTTCCATAGTTTAGGACTGCACTGAATAGCAACTCCATCTACTGGTGCATACAACCTAAGCACATCAAGCGTATAATTCTCAAGAAATGCCTCCCGCTGCTCTTTTGCATACACGTCCAGAGCAGTAGCATACAATTTCCCAAACTGACTTACCACATCCAAGCTTCGCGAGGATACCTGTGCACGTGTTTCACCTTCCTCTACTGCTAGATTTCCAACAACCTTCACGGTTACTATCTCTTGGGCAATCGTTACTTGCACGTTCGATACTTCGTGGTTAACACTAAATCCTCTATCAATAAATGCACTAAAATCGCAGCCAGCAATTTTCTCCCTGAGATGCGCAGCAAGCTGGTGCTCAATCTCCTGCTTGCTAGGCACGTGCTCTTTAATCACGCCATTTCCCGATACATAATACCAGTACGGTACTGGAAAGCCTAGAAAATTCAAGTGTGAGGAAAAAGGCATGAAGTCACTTCCAGGAATATACGTCCCAGAATCAACACGTCCTCCCTGACTTCCTGCAATGTCTAATGCCTTCCTCGTTTCCTGCATAATGCACTGGTCATAATATTCATATACTGGTGCAAGCGAACTAGGAATAGTCCCTGTACTAAACTGCCCCCGTACCACTCCATATACCACAATCCCTGCCACAATAAGCAATGCAAGAATCACAAAAACAGCCACCTGCCCTTTAACGTTTGTCATGCCTGCCCTCCACTCGCTGTTTAATCAGAGTAAGAATTTCAGAATTGATATCTTTAGTAATAAGTTCCTTAAACTTCTCCCACAATTTCTCATCTTCAACTAACAACAAGTATTTCTTCATCCTCTTTTCCCTTTTATCAAGAGTGCCAAGGCATATATAAATCTTGCTTACTAAGTTACTTAGTAACTAACTTAATTACTAACAAGACTAATAAATTCTAAACTGGCCCCACCAAGAATCGAACTTGGGCATGGTCCACGTCAAAGACCCGGTCTGCCATTAGCCTATGGGGCCCTACTGCTTCCTGTAAAAGAGAATATTTAAGCTTAAGCACAACCTTTTTTAAGGACATTTTGTCTTCCTAGTTTGTGCCTCCATAGCTCAGTTGGATTAGAGCACTAGTTTTGTAAACTAGGGGTCGGGGGTTCGATTCCCCCTGGAGGCTTCTCCTCCAGACTACGATGTGTGCAACTACTCATCCACAAACCGCGCTTTGTCCCCAGACACTAATACCTCGGAAACACTCGTATCTAAGTGTGCCAGTTCCCCTGCAACAAACGGCCCGATAATATTACCCGACATGTCAACAAACTGATCAACATTCTGACTAAAGATAACAAGCGCTTGTGATATTTTTTCATCTGACTTGCCATGTAAAATCTGAAGAAGCTGCTTATCTCCTTCTTCAAATGTTTTTACTAAAACATCAAATATCTCGCGTTCAAAGGCGAGCATGTTTTCATAATCGCGTTTCATAATTCCTGTTTCAGTTGCTACAAACACTAAGTTCAAAAGCTTCTTCTTCCGGCGCAGCATAAGCTCTTTAAAGATAGCAATTGAATTTTCGAGTTGTTTCTTCGACTTTGCAAGTGCATCTTGAAACAAATCATGCTCCGATGAAGACTGGTCTTTTTTATCATGTAAATACTCCTTCACCTGACTAAGAAACTCCTTAGACAACGGCTGCAACACTTCAGAATACTTCTCTTTTCTCAAAATTTCGTACAAGTCAGTATAACTAAGCATACTCTCTTTCCAGATTCTAACTTTATAAAAATGATTATACTCTACAAAGTAGGGGCTATGGTCTTCTCAAGACCAGTATAATTATAAATCTACTTTTCTCACTACAGAGATGTTCGAATTCCTTAAGAAAAAAATCAAAAGCTGGATAGGAAAAACTTCTGAAAAGCCCAGGAAAAGGCAGGAAAAGGCAGGAAAAAAGAAGAAAAAAGTAAAAACAAGGGTAGAAACAACAAAAACAAAAGCGGAGAAAAAAATAGAGAAAGAAGTTGATACTATCTTGGAGGAGGCAGAGCAAGCTCCAAGCCATTCAGAAATACAAGAGCCAGAACCATCAAACTTCTTCACCAAACTAATAAGGAAAATCACCACAGCAAAGCTCACTCAGGAATCCTTTAATGACGCCTTTCAAGACCTTGAAATTACCTTAGTAGAAAACAATGTTGCTCTGGAAGCAGTAGATGCGCTCAAAACGTCCCTGGCTTCCCAGCTTATAGGACAACAAATGAAAAAAACAGAGGCCCAAGCAAGAATTCTTACTGCATTAAAAGAAGCAATTCTCTCCCTACTTCAAGAGCCGCCCTCTCTGCTTGAATCCATCAAACAAAAACAACCCTACATCATTCTCTTCTTTGGCATTAATGGCACGGGCAAAACCACAAGTATCGCCAAGCTCGCCCATTTCCTACAAAAAAATAAGATTTCCTGCGTCTTGGCAGCAGCAGATACCTTCCGGGCAGCATCCATAGAGCAGTTGCAAACACACGCAGAAAAGCTTAACCTGCCCTTAGTAGCATCAAAATATGGCGCAGACCCTGCTTCAGTCGCATACGACGCAATTCAGTATGCCAAAGCACATCACATCCAAGCAGTGCTTATAGACACAGCAGGCAGAATGCATACCAAAGCAAACCTCATGAAAGAAATGGAGAAAATAATCCGTATCAGCAAACCAGACCTTAAACTATTCATAGGAGAATCTATTACCGGCAATGATGCAATAGATCAGGTAAAAACATTTCAGGAAACAGTAGGTATTGACGGCATCATTCTAACCAAAGCAGACGTTGATGCAAAAGCAGGCACCATCCTCTCAGTTTCCCACATCACCAAAAAACCAATTTATTTTCTCGGCACCGGCCAAAACTATGAAGACCTTTTGCCGTTCACCAAGAAAACCGTATTAAAAAATTTAGGTTTGGAATAAAATGAACACAAAAAGAAACATCATACTCTATGCTCTATCGCTTCTTCTCACACTAATAATAACAAGAAGCATTCTCCATCTTTCTCCACATATAAATGCAAATCTTGGAAATTACAATATACATCACATATTCCCAGGTTCAATTCTATTAATAATAGCAACAATCTTACTGCTAACGAATATAAAAAATAAAATTTCAATAATTGTTGCTGGAGTAGGAAGTTCTCTTATATTAGATGAAATTACATATCTTATAGTCACAAATGGTTCTGATCTTGCTTACATCACTTCACCTTCTTTACTCGGATCACTTGCATTCCATGCAATAGCTTTAATAATACTAATAATATTATATATTTATACAAAGAATGAAACAACCCCGTCCCAAATTACGCTTGAGGCCCCTGAAACGCCCAACACCATGGGCTGCTTCGCCCAGTCCCTCCGGCTGCTGGAGTTTCACCAGATACGGCAGCACCTGGCGTCGCACACCCGCACCGTCATGGGCCGGGAGGCGGCCCTGTCGCTAACGGCCATCCGCGACTTGCTGGAAATCGC
>CAYJQF010000004.1:0-42731 GCA_964372375.1 Candidatus Woesearchaeota archaeon | reverse complement strand
ATCTCCTTGTCTCTTTGCTCTTCCCTCCTTCTTTGCCCTGCCTTTCCAGCTCATATTCAATAGCTTTTTGTATATTTTCTAATGAACTGATATTCTTTATTTCCACTCTTTCAGTTTTTCCTGGAATGTTAACATTCACATCAACTTTAATGCCTGCATTACTGTCAACTGCCTTTAAATAAGAAAGAGCGCGCACTAGCTCTTTAAGCCAGGATATCACTTCCTCTGCTGTGCTGAAATCTGGCTCTGATAGTATCTCCACCAATGGCAACCCAGATCTATTATAATCAACTTTTCCTGTCTCAGGCTCCCATGACGCAGGATCTTCTTCTAAATGCATGCTTCGTATTCTAATTCCCTGAAATACTCCCTGCACTCCAAGAGGAATGGCATGTGTACCGGAAATAGTGTTTTGATAGCCCTTTGGCAGGTCAGGCCAGTCATAATGTTTTCTCATCCAGGGCAGATTCTCGTTAATTTTGCATCTTAACATCAATCCAATCATGACTGCCTTTCTTACTGCTTCTTCATTAGGAAGCATTGGCTTTGCTCCCGGCTGTCCGGTACATATCGGGCAAATGAAGATATTTGCCTGTAGTCCTCTCTCTCTGCTTGCCCTGCATCTGCAAAATAGTTTCTCTTTAGTAACAAGATAGCAGTGTATCTCCAGCCCAATCATTCCTTTTATTTTCTGCAAAACTGCTTGTCCCATCAATCTTCAAGAAGAAAGGTATTTTTAATTGTTTTTACTAAGTAAAAACCCTTGCTTTGTCAAGAACCATACAATGATGTTTATGCCGTATCTTGGTTCTTGAGCGTGTTAAACTTTTCCAAAGTTTATTTTAATTGTTATTATCAAATACAAATAAATCAAAAGTCAATCTGCGCCATTCCATCTGCACCATCACCGCCACCATTGGCGCCATACAGCCCTCTCCACCAATCTATCGTCCCGCTTCCTGCACCGCCAGGAAATTTTCCATCTCTATCACCTCTAGAACCAGGACCTCTATCTAAACCAATGTTATTATTGGTGCCTCCAGGACCTGCCAATCCAGAATCTCCTCCTTTTAGATAAGGTGGCGAAGCAGTATTTCCTGATCCTCTTTGTCCCACTAAAATCAAAGAGTTTGTAACTGAAGCATCAACCGTGCCAGTTCCACCAGTTCCGCCATTATCAGCACCACCAGTTCCAACTCCTGAACCGCCAGCTCCTCCTCCGTTCGCTCGTAATAGAACAGTTGTTGTAGAACTAAAGCTGCTCTGCCCTCCTGTACTAGGAGGGGAGCTAGTTTGTGAAGATCTAGCAATGCCACCACTGCCGACCGTTATCGTATATTTCTCTCCAGGAACAACGTTAATTATTCCTTCAACGTAAGCGCCCCCTCCCCCTCCAAAACCACCTCCAGAATTTTCACTTATGCGACTTCCTCCTGCTCCGCCAGCACCCCATACTTTAACTCGTGCCTTGCTCACACCGCTAGGAAAAACAAGTGTATGTGTTGGTCCGCTTCTATGAATCAGAGGATTAGACAGCGGTTCATTAAACGTAATCGTTCTAGTAAACTGGCTTTGCACTCCGCTACCAGCTCCACTTGCTCCATTAACACTAATATTGCCTTGGTTGATCGCCTGCTGCAAATTAAAAGTCTGCCCATTGATTTGTACTTCAACTTCTCCGGCAGAATGCCCAAAGACAGAAGGGGTGCTGGTCCCATACGCATACACCATCAACACCCCAGCGAGCAGTAAAACTAATCCAAGAATACCAAAGAAATATCTTTTAGTAACATGTACCTCTATCTTCATGTTTTCCCTAGAATAAAGAACTATTTAAAGATTATTAATCAACTCAAGCTATTGCTTCGCAAACGTTTCTGCTACAAGCAAAGGAAACAAAATCGTTGCATCGCCAAATACCTTAACCATTGCTCCTTTCCCAGAAGGAAGAATCTTTCCCCATGAAACTGCCTCGTCGGGCAATGCTCCCGCATCGCTCCCATCAAGCTCGTGTGCAGTGTTGATATACACTGCATACTCTGCCCCATTCCTGAGCATATTAGCATTTAAAATAGAATGTTTCACCACCCCGCTCCCCAGAATGATCAATCCAGATTTCTGTAGGCCAATAGTCATATCGTTCAGCCTCTGATTATCCAAGGCAATATCAAGTACAAAGCCTGGATGCTTAAACATACTAAAATACATATTGTCTCCCAATGCCCCATCTGTGAACGCAGGACAGTAGATACGTATCTTGTTTTTCCACGCCCAGTAACAAATACTTGCAGGATTATTAATTTTCTCTCCTAATTTCCAGACTAAGTCTGAAGGCGTTATCACCCTGCCTTTTTTTTGTTCAGCATATACTTCATCCAAAAGAGGCCGCATAAACTGCTCAAACTGCACATATAACGAATTAGGCGCATAAATATTTCCAATTCTATTTATCCCTTGCTTACGCAACTCTGCACCTGATGCTCTAAAATCTCCGAGAATAAAATCCCCGAGGCATTTGATAATATCTTCCTCAATACCTCCAGCAGTCGTCACCACAACATGCACCAGCTTATGCTCGACTAAATACCTGAACACATCACGTAAGCCGGAAGAAACCATGTTGCTCGTATACCCTAAAAAGATAGTTGCCCGATCGAGAAGCATCCTATTAACAATCTCCGTAGCCTTAGAAAATTCTGTTGCTTGGTATCCGGTGCTGGTAAAACTTTTGATAAGAGCCGTATAATCAACACCGTGATTGAAATCATATCCTTTGATAGCAATACCACTAATAGCTTTGCTGTTTCGTAACAAGTTCATACGTGCAATAGATTCATTGTCGTCAGTCATGATAGTATAAGAAGGCAGATACAATTATGAGTTGCTTCTGCTATTTCCACCGAACCTTCGTTCTCTTCTCGAAAACCAGGCAACGGCTTCCTGCAAGTCCTCTGCCATAAATTCAGGAAAGTGCTTGTCAGTAAAATACAATTCAGCATATGCTGCTTGATACGGCATAAATCCGCTTGTCCTAAACTCTCCTGAAGTCCTGATAATAAGATCAGGATCAGGAATATCAGGAGAATCCAAATACGCACGCACTTCCTGTTCACTTATCTGGTTGATGCCTGCTTGTAATAGTTTGTTAATTGCCCTGACCAGCTCATCTCTCCCTCCATAGTCCAAGCATAACTGCACCTGCAAAGACCGGTAGTCTTTGGTCTCAGCTTCAAGCACTGCCAGCTCATCCAAGAGTTCTTGAGGCAGCCTATCTTTCCTGCCAATATGGCGAAAACAGACCTGATGCTCATGCGCATATGCATGGCACTGTTTCACATTCGTCAAAATAAGTTTAAAGATTGCCTTCACCTCTTCATCATCCCGCTTCCAGTTCTCTGTTGAAAAGCCCCAGATAGAGAAATACCGCACTCCCAGTTTCCGTGCCTCTTCAAGCAACGACTTAACATGCTCAATTGTTCCCGAAGTATAATGCCCCATAATTACTTTCATGCCATGCGCTACTGCCCATCTTCGGTTTCCATCAGGAATCAAGGCGATATGCCTCGGAATCCTCTGCACCTGCTCGACACTTTGTTGCTTATACATATTCCTCTAGAAGTTCCCTAAACCTTCTTAAATCTTCCGCTCTGATACGTGCTCCGACTGCATCATCATGCCCTCCCCCCGATGCACCAGGAAACAGAGGCAAAATCTTTTCTAAAATGCGCTTTACCTGCCTGCCCCGCAAAGAAATGGTAACAATCCCGCCACGCTGATATGCCACCGCAATAACCTTCCCCGGATGCTTATAACACAATTCATTCGCCAAGTCAGCGCTCATACTTATCTCTCCAGCATACATAAAAAAGAGGAGATTGCCTTTGAGTTGCTGTTCGGCCTTCTCTAATAAGGAAAGATATTTCTTCCGTAAAAACTGATAGTGCTTTCTAAAAAAGACAGTACTAGGAACCTCGGCAAGCACCGCTCCTGGATGCGTGCAGGTAAGCAGATAGTTCTGTAAGGCAACAACCTGGCTCGTCGCATTTTTCAACCCAAAATTCAATGCCTGAGCAAGTCTGCCAATTTCAGTCATATAATACGCATCAAAAGGCTGTTTGATGCCAGCCCCCCAATACTCAGGATACTCCTTGGCAAACATCTCTGCCCAGGAAGGCAGATAATGATCAGCAATGCATCCCATGAGAGCAATCCAGTTGTCCTTGCTTGTTCCTATGAGCTCGTACACGAGCTGCGTCACCGGCTCCCCGCTTTTGTTTCTCTTTGCTCGTGCAGGATTATAGATATGCAAGTTCGTATACTCAAACTCTTGTCCGGGCACTGTATGATGATCAATCCATATTAAAGGGAGGTGTGCTGCTGCTATCGCAGCAACAAATGCCTTGGAAAGTACTGGCTTATCAAGCACAAACACAGCATCTGCTCCTGCTGCTTGAGCTTTCTGGGCATAACCTGCATGCAATTCAGGATAACTTCGCACAGCCACTCCTATGCCTCTTCCCAACCATCGGCGTAACAACAGGAAGCTGCATAAGCCATCAGCATCATTATCGTATAAAAAAAATGGATTCTGAGCCCGCTCAAGGTGCTCGCGCAGTTCCTTGCTTTGTTTTTTTGACAACATCCTGAAAACACAAGAAGAAACTATTTAAGCCTGCTCGTTAGCGGAGCCGATACTGTACCTGTACGGATGCACTCACTTCTAATTCCTGAGGCGTAATGCGCACAGCAGCCTCTCGCACATCTCCCCTTCCTGCTTCAGCCTTGGCATAATACACCACCGGTCCAGGATAGTTGAAATCAGAAGAAGACACGGAGACTAATGCCCCTAGTTTCTTTCCCAATCCGGATGCGACTGCATCTGCTTTACGCTGCGCATCTTTGCCTGCAGCTGCAAGAGCCTGTACCTTATACTCATTCTGCTTTTCCTGAGAAAGCTCAAAATTAATAGTACTGACCAGCGCCCCAGCCTGCACGCTCACGTCAACCAGATGTGCCACGCTCTTAAAATCAGCAGTTTTGATAATCAGTTGCTGGGAGGCGATATACTCTTTGCTTTTTCTGTCACCGTTTACCCAATCATACTCTTCATAGATATTGTAGTTAACCGTCTGGATCGCTTTCTCCTGAATGCCTGCCTGCTCCAATGCAGCAAACACCTGCTCTGCTTTTTCAGTGTAATTGGCTTGTGCACTCTGAGCATTAGCACCTCTGCCTTCAACACTAAGATAGAGCGAAACAAGGTCTGGCTGCACAGAAAATAAAGCCATGCCCTGGGATGTCACTGTTGGTTCCGTGCTCCATATGAAATACACCCCCACAACTAAAGCAAGCACTATTCCAATGACGATGCCGAAAATCATCCCTTTATGCATTTCCTCCGCAGATGCTTGAAGTATTTAAATTCAACGAGAAGCAAAAAAGACAACATGCTATACCAAAACATCTGTCAAATCAAAGAAATGTTTAAATACTTGCCCAGGATGAAAACAGTATGAATAAATGGCTTGAGCTGTTGCTTGGCTTGCTCCTCCTCATTGTGCCTCTGGTCCTGGTATTAACGGTATGGCAAGGATGGTGGGCTGCAGCACTACAATTCCTCATCGGAGGAGTATTCTGGTTTGTCGTCGGCTTAGGAATACTGTTTCTACTCATCGGTATTTCTGACGTGAAAGGCTGATTATACTGATAGAGAACGATATTGTTTTTAAACCTAGACACTGAAAAGATTAGTGAAAGGTAGAAATGTAACTGTCTACTTCTTGCAGCAGGGTGGCTTCGTTGTGATAAACAGCAGAGAAAGAGAGCTTGACCCCTATTCACTGGAAAGAACAGGATATAGAGTTCTGATAAGAGATAAGAAACTAAAACTGGAGCCTGCAAAATTAGAGGAGAATAGAAAAGAAAGAAACAGCATGGAGAGTATGCCAATACATGATGATAAATTACTCACAACTCCAGTAACATACAAAAACAAAATAACTCTGCCGTCAAAGAAGTATGAACATATCTTGGAAGAACGCAGAAGAAGACTTAGAATTTTTTGGGATCAGTATAACACTATAGGAAACGTATATGCTGCAAAAATTAATGTCGTGAAAAGAAAATCTAGAAGAGTAGCTTTAATAAGAAGAAAAGAGAAAGAAATTGAAGCGCTGCCGACCTGCCCATTAGAAGAAATGCTTCTCAATCATTATAATTAATAGATGTCTTCTTTTCTCAAAACCAGAAACCAAGCCTTAAAATTTTTCTGAAAGCGAGAGTGCAGCAAACGCATCCGTGGCGCTTCCAGCTTTCAAAATGCTGCTTCCAATAAGAAACCCATCGACATATTCTCGCAAACGTTCAATATCCTGATACGCAGTAATGCCTGAAGCACTTATCGTATAGATGTGTGGCGGAATAAGCGGTGCAAGCGCTTCAGTCCTTCGCAAATCAATAGCTCCTGTCGCAAGATCACGATTAGTAATATCAATAAAATCAGCGTCTGCAGAAAGGGCTTTTCCAATATCTCGTTCATCAAATACTTCAACAAGGGGATGCATTCTCCAATGCCGCGCAATTTTAATACAAATACGCAGCTGCTCTTCGGGAAGAACTCGCGCAATGAACAGGATGCTATCAGCGCCATATAACCGTGCCTCATATACCTGATATGGATGTACCACAAAATCCTTGCAAAGCACAGGCACACTGACAGCACTCGCAACAAACATCAAGTCATCCAATGTGCCGCCGAAAAAATGTTCATCAGTCAATACTGATAACGCGCGACAGTACGGCTCTAACTGCCGAGCCAGAGCAACAGGCTCATAGTCCCTCACCAGCTCTCCTCCAAACGGCGAGCGCCGCTTCAGTTCTCCGATAATGTTAACAGTTCCCTTCGGAAAAAGCTTCTTCAAAGGCAGACATCTGCTCTTCTCCAGAAAATCAAAAAAAGAAGCTATTGAATGCTGCCGTTCTCTGCGTTTAACATCCTTTCGCTTATATGCTACAATTTCCTCAAGAATACTCATCTAAAAAAGAAGGCGTTACAGTATTTTACTCTTTCGATGCCCTCACTGCTTCTTTAATATTTCTATTCAATTGCTTCATTGCCTCTTCAAGCTGCTGCTTATTTTTCGTCCCCGTACACACCAATTTTCCATTTGAGAATAAAAGAAAAGTCGCCGTTGGATCTACTAACTTATAGACTAATCCGGGAAATTGCTCAGGTTCATATTCAGTATTTTCTAATTGGAGTGCAAGTAAATTCAAATTCAAATTCAAGTCTATGCTGCCTGAAGCAACAATGTTCTGCACCGTAATTTTGGGCGTTTGGGTTATCTTCACTCCTATCTTTGCAATCTGCCGGATGACTGCTTTAATCACTTCCTTTACCTGTGCAACACTCTTGGTTCCCGTACACACCAAATTCCCGGAACTAAACACGAGCACGGCAGACTTTGGTTTCTCAATACGCAATACCAAGCCGGGAAATTGCTCAGGATTATATTCCGTATTGCTCTGCGTCCGTGCAAGTTTGGTCAATGAAACTTCTTTGCCCAAAGAGGTGGTAGCAACGATATTCTGAACCTTGAGATTAGACTTCGCGGACATGTATATCCTTTTTAAACCAAAGTCATTTAAAAAGCTTTTGCTTTTTAAAGGTCTTACTGCCGAGCTGCCTTTTCAATATCCTTCAAACTGGCAATATCTTCTGTTCCCCTATCCGGCCGATAAGCGCTAATTCTCGGAAAACGCAAAGCATAACCAGAACTATAGCTCGGGCTTTTCTGTATGTTCTGATACGTAACTGCCATTACTACTTTTGGTTGTACTTTCACTCCTTCTTCTGTCTTCTCAAGTAGTAAAGGCTTGAGTAGTTTCGTCATCTCCGCATACGTCATGCCTTCTTCCTCTTTTTCCTTTAATCCTGAGCTTACCTTGCCTACTTCCAAAAAGGCATTTCCAGACCTGCACGCAACACTATAGCTCGTAAGCCAGCCTGCTCGTTTACCCGTACCATGCTCTGCTCCCACAATGACTAAATCAAGGTCTTTCACCACCGGCTTAAGCTTCACCATATAGCCTACTTTCCTCCCCTGCTGATACCGTGCACTGATATTCTTAATCATAATACCTTCCTCTCCTTGCTCCAATGCTTTCTCATAAAACTGCTCGGCTTCCTGCACCTCTCCAGTAACAAGCAGCTCTGAAGGTCTAATAATGCGCTCCTTCCTGTCCACCAGCTGTTCAACCAGTTTTCTTCTGGCAAGAAACGGCTGCTCCATCACACTCTTCCCTTCATAATACAGAATATCAAACACATTCACTTCCACCGGCAGCTGTTCCAGCAATGTCTGGATGTCATGCTTTCTCTTAATTCTCCGGCTGATAGCTTCAAAGGGTAAGTACTTCCCCGTCTTCTGGTCAAACCCTACTGCCTCAGCATCTAAGATAAAGTCAGTTCCCTGTACATACTGCTCCACTGCCTGTACCACATCAGGAAACTGCGTACTCACTTCGTCCAACCTCCGAGTAAACAACTGTATCTTCCTCTTACTCTTATGAATCAACAAGCGGAAACCATCATACTTAAATTCCAAGGCTGCCGGCTTCCCACACACTTCAAACCCTTCGGCAATATCTTGTACGGGAACTGCTAACATGGGATGTAGCGGCCTGCCAGGAAGAATGCCAATCGTTTCCAGCATTTTTTTCCCTTTTCCAGCCGCGAGGAACACAAGCGCAAAATCACCGCTGCTGTCATATGCTTTCTGAACAGCCTCCTTGCTGCTATCAGGAAATGCTTTGCACAAAGCATCCACAATGAGGGCAGCCTGCACACCAATTCGTAAATCTTGTACCAATGTCCTGATAAGATACTTTGCCTCCAAAGGTGAAGCGTGAGCAAGCAGTGCTCCAATAAGGGTTAATTTCTTCTCGACTGCTCCCTTGCCTGCAACGTCCATAACCTGCCGTAACTGAGTAAACACGCGCTCTACCTGCAACGGCTTGGAAGAGAGCAGTGCCTGCTTCCGCACAGCAGCATAATACTCTGCCAGCTCTCCAAGATCACCTTTCCTCTTAAATCGTTCTAAAACAGCTTCTTGCTTGCAAGCATACGCCTGCGCAAGTGCCTTCAAAACAAGCTGAGTAGAAATGCCAAACTCCCTGCTATCATGGTCTGGCATCACTTTTCCCTGCAAGAGATACACCCATTCCGGCTTTCCCTGCTTTCCCAGCTTGTGCAGGAAAGGAGCAAGCATATCTGCTTTCTCCAGCCGTTTCGTCGTCCCTGCCAATGCTTCATATATTTCCACAACTTCCTGATAGAGCATGAGTAAGAAACCTTTCTGAGCTATATAAAACTAGTGAAGAAACCTGCTATTACATGTGTAACAATAAGTGATTACAAGAGTAACAAAAAGAAAGTAGAGGGCTTTTCCTCTGCCTCTCTGAACTAACGCGCCTTGAAGCGGATTAAAATATACCAGATGAAGGTATAGAATATACCGCAAAGCTTATAAGGATTAAAATATACCAGATGAAGGTATCGAATATACCTTATAAAAATGACATCAATAGAAGAGCACCAGAAGAAGATACATGAGCATTTGGAAGAGATTAACGATGCAATAGAAGCAGGTATTGAAAATAAACCAGTTACGTTGGGCTTTCACTGTTCAGCCTGCGCACTGCAATATCTGGAGATGTATTTGCACATTGCCGAAAAAATACCTCTCGGCAAAGTCATCAAGCATGATTGGTTCAAAAGACCGGCAGCAGAGCAGAAGAAAGAAGCGATGATAGAGAGAAAATTGCCTGCTCAGTTTCCAAAAAAAGATGAAATATATGAGCTGATATATTCTATAGAAGAGGAAAGAAATTCTCTTATGTACGGCAAGCCGACAAAAGAGCAAATTCAAAAAATTCTTTTATCTTTCAATAAAATAAAGGAGCTATTTCTAGGCTTGTTAAAGGAGGAAGGATATGGACTCTAAAGAATTAATTGCATATGCTTCGGCATTTGTATCCTTTGTTTTGCCCAAGATAGAAGTGGAAGAAATCATACTCTACGGCTCTGTTGCAAGAAAAGAATCTTCGGCAGAAAGCGATATAGACCTCTTCTTCAACGTAAAAAAAGATATACGGAGAGAGAAAATAAATGCATTGATGGCTAAATTCTTAAAGTCAGAAGTCCAAAAGGTATGGAAGAACAAGGGCATAAAAAATGCTATTAGAGTAGAATCAGGAAACCTTGAAAAATGGAAGCTCAAAAGAAGCATTATAAGCGATGGTATGCTGCTGTATGGAAAATATAAGGAAATCCCTAAAGAAAGCACCCCTTTTATGCTGTTCACTATTTCAGTAATCAAAGACATTACAAAAAGAAACAGAATAGCACGATGGCTTTTTGGAAGGAAGGAAAATAACTATCTTGTGAAAGGGATTGTTGAGGAGTATGGTGGAAAAAAACTTGCACCGACATCTTTTATTATTCCTCTGGCAAAAGCCCATGAAATAATAAAAAAGCTTTCTTCAGAAAAAGTAGACAGCAGATTCTTTGAAATCTGGACAGATCAGATATATGAAAGCAACAAAAAGATTTAAATCCCCTGTTCAAGAGCAGATTCTATGTCACAATTAAAAGAAAAGCGAAAAGCTCAAGAATCCCTGTTAGCTCGGCGTGCCTGGATGCAGCTTGGCATAGCTGCTCTTGCATGCATGGGAGTAGGAACTGCTCTTACCTATCATGAACAAATAGGAGCCTATGTGAAAGGTGAACTGCTCAGCAATCCTTCATTTGAAGATGCAAAGAAACACACAAACTACAGAAAAAGATTTCTTGAAAATTTGGTAGATGGAATAAGTATTCCATATTGTGACGGTGTCGTCTATGACCCTACAGGAAAGAGAATTAGAGAATGGTATACCTCTGAATTGCAGGCATTAGGACTAACATGGGATAATGTAGAAGGAGCGCTGGGAACAGGATTGGATACTCTGAATACGGGATGGTATGATTTGAAAACTCCAGATATTCCAGATAATGCAGGAAAAAACAGGCACACGAAAATTTTCATAGGAAGAAAGATATTTGATTCCAAAATGTTTGCAGATGCTGAAGAGATAAAACAAAGCATTGTTGCGCATGAAGGAAGGCATGCGGCACAATACGGAGAAGGGCTGAAATACCTGCCAAAAAATGCATTAGTAAATGGCTTGAATACAGGCTCAATCAATGCACAAGTTGTATATAACATATATGAATATGATGCTAATGCGCATGAAATTGCCAGAACCCTAGCTGGAGAATTCAAAGTAAGCAATGATTATATTGAAAAAAGAAAAAGAGTCTTTAGAGAAGTAGATTCCTTTCTTGTCAATGCTCTTAAAAATGCTTCTCCCGAGCAAGAGCACGCTATCCGAGAAACACGCAAAGCAATGGGCATGCAATTTCCTGCCATTCGGCAACTACAGGCATCAGAATGAAACTGCTGGAAGCATACCGAAAAGACGAAGCGCGGGAATATCTCAAATAGCTAAATACCTTTATTAGAAATTACATGTGTAACAATAAGTGATTACAAGAGTAACAAAATGAAAGTTGAAGAGCACGAAAAAGCCTATAAAGAACATAGAGCGAGCCATAGAAGAAGGAATAGAGGAAAATCAAAGGAATCTTGGCTATAACATAATGCAGGGCGCAATCGAGCTTTTTTCAATATGCCTGCATAAACTGCAGCAAGAGTTCAAACAAAGGAAAATTCCGGTAAAATATTATGATATCTGGTCAGATAGCATAAGCAAGAGCACATAATATTCTAAACGCACACACCCTGCATACATCTCGTCTCACCAGAGCACCGCTTCACAAAATTTCGCAGCTTCCCAGAAGCACAGAAGTATTGCTTCACACTCAATCCCTGCTCTGCACACACATCTGAATACTCAGTTCCCTTAAACACAACCGTCCCTTTAACTTTTACATCATTTGCACTATCACTATCCTCGCACACACTCTGCACGCTCTGTTCTATACATGCTCCTTCTCATAGCTCTTGTGAAGAAATCATATATATATATATTTCTGTCTTCCCTAACTCACGCTGCTTAGAAGTTGCAAGCAATGGTGCTTACCTTCCCGTCAGCACCGCACGAAGGAGCGCTTCCGCAGGAGGTTCGATACCGCTGAGTGCACACTTCCCGGTAATAATAATTGGTTGTCTTGCCACCAAACCCATTCGACACTCGTACACTCTTATTCTCACATAACCCTCCACTCGAACATACGCGACGTACATTACACCTGCTTGAATGCCAACTGCGGGCTACTTTACCTTGGCATATGTTATAGGTTCCAGGAGTTTGGGGAACACTCGTGCACGCACCAGCACTAATATTACATATGCTTGGATACGGGCATCCATAAAAGGAATTAGCGGCAAGATTGCTTGCTCGTGTGCTATTGCCACAACTCCATTCCTGCAAAAGCGTGCTGTTATAACAAGAATCAGTATACGTAATAGTAGCGTTATCAAAAGGGTTAATCTGAGTTACCGTTCCTTGTACATAATAATTCAACCCTCCATCAGTATCAGCACAAATTGGTTCTAGAGTTACTTTACCAGTAAACGTCCCCTTGAACCAACTTGATACGCTAAACGCAGACACAAAAGAAGAGCATACAAGCACAAAAAAGAGGGCAAAAAGAATATACTTCCTCACCATAAAGACCGTATACGTTCAAGTCTATTTACGCTTTTCTTTTAAGCAAGATTTAATTAGCAGTATGCGTTGCTCAGGTAATGAACCTATTCCAAAAGCTGCTGCTTATCCTTGCCCTTATTACTGCAGTCATACTGACGTATGCTCCCCATATCTCTTATCCCCTTCCTTTTCATCTTGATGAATGGACCCATCTGGGAAAAATGGAGCGCATGAAAGAGCAAGGACCTGCCTACCTGCTCAATCATTCGCCGGTAGAAATAGGCTTTGACCTGCTCTTACTGGTTCTCTCACTTATACTCGGCTCCACACTTTCTTTAGTTAAAGTATACCAATTCTTACCAGCATTGAATATACTTTTTATTTCATTAGTGCTGTTTTTCTGCCTGAGAAAAAAATATACTGCCTGGACGGGTCTCGCTGCTCTGCTCTTTCTCATATTCTTGCCTTCTAATGTAAACATTCTCGGCATCTGGTTCTTTGTTCCTATCATGGCCTCAGCTTTTTTTGATTACCTCGCCTTGTTCACGTTAGAAGAAGCAATCCAGGAAAACAAGCCACAAAAACTCTGGCTCGTCGCGCTCTATCTGTTCAGTATTGCCCTCATTCATCAATCAAGTTTCTTTGTCCTAGGAGTAGTTTCCTGTATCTACCTGCTCATGCGCTATAAGAAAGTAAGCGAGAATAAGAAGATACTGAAACCGTTCCTTGTTCTGCTTACTCTCATAAGTATCGCTTTTATCTATGCCGTGTATGTCTTCGCCAAGGGTTCTCTTTCACAAGTTCTGCTCTGGGGACCCATTGTACCCCAGATTAATTACAACCCTTTTCTTTTGTACGGCATACTTCCTTCTTTATTCGCACTGATTGGCTTCTACACCAGCTACAAACAAAAAACACTCCTTACTTTCAGAATCTACGCCTTACTCTCCCTGCTTATGCTCCTGCAATTTCCATTCACTAACATAAGCGTCTTCTCGGCCTACCAACGCTACCTCTACCATTTTATGCTTGCTTGTATTCCCTTAAGCGCTCTCGGCTTGTATTCCAGTATATGCTGGATACAAGAGAAAATGAAAAAATACACCAAACATCTGCCTACGATAACTGCGTTAGGTATTATTACAGTCCTGGCATTCATGAGTTACCAACAATTCATCCTTGCTCCCGAAGTCGCGCTCTACCATACCATTGAACCAAGTGAGTTGCCTTTGTTGTTGCAACTCAAAGCATATCCTCCTGGCGTGATACTTACTCCATTAGACATGGGCATTACCGTAAAACCAATAACAGGACATGAACCTGCACTCACCTTCTCAAACTGGAAGAAACAGAAAGACCTTGAGGCGTTCTACAAAGCACCTTGTGCAATACAAGAAGAAGACCTCTACAACGAATATCTGACTTCTCAAAGTGAAGACAAATTACGAGATAGAAAACCAGAGCGACCAACTGTCTATGTGTATGCTCCCAGCAAACTCAACTGCTCATTCCTTACTCCGCTTGCTGAGGGGACAGGATTCATCTATCGCATTGATATTAAGAAAGAAAGTGTATTCCGTATTCCTAGGATAGTGCACTTGGAAAAAAATGCCTCTCTAGCTCTGCCTCTGTTTAATCAGCTCTTAGAAAACTTCACCATGTTAGTTTGGATAAAACCAGATGCTGCTTCGCTCAACAAGGCGGTACTCCTTGTTTCTGGCCAAGGAGACATTTATCACGCAGGCTGGTCTGTACTTATTGAGAATAATGCCCTGTTCGTGCGCTGGCAAGAAATAAACGGAACAAAAAAACTCAAGGTACCAAACCTGCTCGCACTAAAAAACTGGAATTTTATTGCGTTAAGCAAAAACGAGAATATCACCTTGCAAGTAAACAAATCTTCCCGCTCCCTCCCCATACCTTCCCTTGTGTACAATCCTTCAATAGCAAATGAGTTACGCATTGGCTCATCCTGGAGCAATACGTTTACCGGCAACATTGCTTATCTTGAGATATACAATAAAACACTCTCCAAAGAAGAAATAAACGCCTATTACGCAAAAACAAAACGCTTACTCGCTACTTCCGCTGCTGAAAAACCGAGCGCATGAAACGAATGCTTTGATTTCCAGCTAAAAAGTTCCGCGCTAACACAATCAAGAGTCCATACAATACCATAAAGACGCCGCCTGCGACCACCAAAGAAAATAAAGTATGTCTAAGAAGTCCATACATACCAAAGACCACAAAAGCGCTTATGCTCGCTGCAAGCAACGGAACAAGAACATCTCGTATACTGAGATGAAGACGCACATATTGCTGCGCAAAAAAGAAAGTGATGCTGCAAAGAAAAAGAAATGCCAGCAAAGTGGCAAAACTTGCACCGTACATGCCGGTGCCATACTGGTGCAAAGACCATGGAATGAAAGAGAAAGTAAGTATGACTGCAAGTGCAAAAGTGCTGAGGCTAAGCCAAAACACCAGCTTTGTCTTTTTCAGCATAATGAGCACTTGCTGCCCAGGCAACGCAAGCCCGTAGAAGAAATAAGCAAGAGTCAGTAACGCAAAAGAAAAACTGCCTGATATAAAAACAGGGCCAAAAAAGATTCCGAGTAAAGCAGTACGAAACACAAGGGCAAACACAACTAAAGGTAAGGCAAAAAGAATGCTGCTTTGAATGACAAATGCATATTCCTGTGCAATGCGCTTCCGGCGCGCCGTGTGCTCTGAAATTAAAGGCAGAAATACTGTAAGCAGCGCCGTTGACACCAGGAGAATCATCTGTGCCGTAGGGAGAGCCGCGTTATAGACAGCAACATCATGCGTGCTTGAAAAGTGGCCTAATACCAGAGAGTCAATCGTACTCAGAAAGCCAAAGAAATAAGAAGCAGGTAACAACAATAGGGAAAACCGTAAGAAGGGTATATCAAATCCTTCTAAAGTAAAACGAAACAAAGTCCGTGCCAACCACCAAAGCACCACTACTGCTAAAAAACTAGGCACTACTACAGCAGCAACGATACCTTCAGGAACCCATCCAAGATTTAGAAAAAGAGCAAGGAAAACAAGTTCAAGGAAACTGACCAGGACACTAGTTACCAGGGCAAATGAAAATACATTCCCATGTGCCTTCAAGAGTGTTCCAAAAACCTGCATTAATCCAAGCAGAGGAATCAAGAAAGCAAAGGCACGGAAAAAAAGAGCACTCTCTGGTTTGTGAAACCAGCCAGCAATCCAGTCGGCTCCTAAGAAGAAAATGCAGAAGAAAAGAAGACTCATGGCGCTTACCGCAATAAGTGCTGTGCTAGTGACGCGATCCGCTTTATGCTGATGCCCCTTGCCTCGATAATGCCCGATAAACCGAGATAAGCCCAATCCTGTTCCCAATAAAACAAACGGCAAGACAAACTGCACTGCAAGTAGCGCTAAAGTATAGAAGCCATACACTTCCAGGGAAGTTCGAGCAATAAGAATACGAAATACGTAGCCAAAAACTCTAGAAAGTATCATGCCTGCTAAAACAAAGAGAGCTGACTTCGTAATGAATGAAAACGTTTGCATATATTCTTCTTGCAGGTAACAATAATAAAGCTATCGATACAGCAGGAAGTTTATATAGCCCTGCCCGTTTATGTACGGAATGAAAAAAACAGTCTTAGATGTTTTGTTCAGCAAAGGAGAAACGCTCTTTTCAATATTCGTGCTCATCTTCTTTACCGGTATACTAATTCCCTTCATTACCCAGCAAGGAGCAAAGCCGGGAGTTATTGACCAGCAAGACCTGGGGGTAACTCTCATCTTCTTAATTATAGTACTCACTACTCTATTCCTTCTCTATAAACAGAAAAGAAAGCTTATGCAAGAACTCGTAAAAGAAAAGTCGCTGCTTATCCTCCTTATACCCTTATTCCTCTCAATTAGTTGGTCAGTTGCCCCCCTCATCTCATTCGAAAAAAGCCTGGGCTTCCTCGGTGCACTTCTCTTTGGGGTGTATTACGCCTTTCGCTACACGCAAGAAGAACAGCTTACGCTCCTTTCAAGGGCGCTAGGAGTCATCCTTGTCATCTCTTTCTTGATAGTTGCCTTTGCTCCTCTGTATGGAATCAGCCATGAAGACCAAGGTGCCTGGATTGGTCCCTTCTCCCAGAAAAACATTGCAGGAAAGATTATGGCACTTGCGCTGCTCGTCTTTCTCTGCACATTAGAAAAAACAACACCTATCAAGAGAATGCTGCTAGCCCTAGGAATTGTAGGAGCTTTAGTCTTTACTTTCTTTTCCGAATCAAAAACAGCAGTAATGGTCGCAGTATGCACCGTTATTTTCTTGCTCTGTCTAACATGCTACATCCATGCGTCACCGCGGCTGCGAAGAGTGCTCATAACCGGCACGCTAGCAATCGTCATACTGGGAGGATTCCTTGCCCTTTCCTATTCCACTGAGATTCTTTTTCTGCTTAATAAGGACACCACGCTAACTGGTCGCACCTCTCTCTGGCAGGCAGCATCAGAAAAGATAGCGGAACGGCCCTGGCTCGGCTACGGCTACGGAGCATTTTGGGAAGGTCCTTCCCAAGCCTATGCTCAGCTCAAGACACAACGGGGGGGCTCGGTGATTCATGGACATAATGGACTTATAGACTCCTTGCTCGACCTGGGAGTACTAGGCACACTCAGTGTTCTCTTGAGTTTGTGCATCATGCTTGCAAGAAGTATTCGCCATCTAACTGCTGCAGACACGTATCGATTTTGGCCGCTTGCGTTTCTATCCCTGCTACTGCTCAACAATATAACTGAAAGCACCTTACTTCGTTTTACCCGTTCCAACTTCATCTTTATTGCACTCTATGCAGCGCTTGCTCTTACACTCGCAAGAAAAAAAGAATGAAAAAACCAATAATTATCTATAGGAATAATCTAGGCACGTACTCAGAAACATTCATTTATGAGCAAGCAAAAAAGTTACAAAAATACCGCCCGCAATTTCTTGGTATAAAACAACAAAACAACAAGCTGCTGCAAAGCAAACCAATGCTCATACGTCAAAAGAGTCCTCTCGGTTATCTTGCTGAACTTCGCTTCAGGCTAACAGGAGAGGCACCGCCTATAGAAAGAGCGCTGCGGAAAATACGGCCGAAGCTTATCCATGCGTACTTCGGTCCTGACGGAGCAGCAATCCTTCCTTTGGCAAAAAAGCTAAGCCTCCCGCTTATCATCAGTTATCTTGGCTATGATGCAACCATAGAAAAAGGAACAAAAAAATCAGTTCCTCTGAGTTATCAACTTTACAACTATCAGAAACATCGTTTACACACCTATCCGATACTGATACTAGCCCTCTCTCAATTCATTAAGAAAAAACTCATTGAACAAGGATTTTCAAAAAAAGAAATACAAGTGCATCACATGGGGATTGATACTGAATTCTTTACACCTCAGAAAATAGCAAGGGAGAACAGTATACTTTTTGTAGGAAGATTGGTTGAAAGTAAGGGCTGCTCCTATCTCTTAGATGCAATGAAGTATATTCAAGCACGCTTCCCAGAGGTAAAGCTTATGATTATTGGAGATGGTCAGCTTAGAAAGCAGTTGGAACAATATGCCAAAGCAATACATATAAACGCCCGATTTTTAGGCGCGTTGCCTCCTGCTCAAGTTAAACACTGGATGAATCGCGCAAAAGTATTCTGCGTGCCCAGCGTTACCACTGCAAATGGCACCGCTGAAGGCCTTGGCATGGTCTTTCTCGAAGCGCAAGCAATGGGCTTGCCGGTAGTAAGTACACAAACAGGAGGGATTCCAGAAGCGGTACTTCAGAATAAAACAGGATTCCTCGTACCTGAAAAAAACAGCAAGCAATTAGCAGAACAGAGTATACTTCTTTTATCAGACAAAAAAATCTGGAATGCGATGAGTAAGGAAGGAAGAAGATGGGTAAAAAAACAGTTTGACCTGAAAAAGCAGACACTAAAACTTGAAAAAATCTATGATATGCTATCATGAAAATCTTAATGCTTCATAATTATACGAGAGAACGAGGGGGGGAAGACATTTCATTCGAATCAGAAGTAACACTATTACGTAAGTATGGACATGAAGTTATTACGTATACAAAACAACCAATACCTCTACACAGTTCTTTCGGTACAAAGGCGAGAGCAGCGCTCAATCTTGTATGGAATCATACAGTATATACAGAACTAAAAAGAATTATTAAAAAAGAAAGACCAGATAGTATGCATGTACAGCGGGTCTATCCCCTTCTTTCACCAAGTGTCTACTACGCTGCCAAACACTGTAAAATTCCTGTTGTCCAAGCACTGCGCAGCTACTGGCTGATCTGCCCTTCAGTTACTCTTTACAATAAAGGCAAGATAGATGAAACAAGTCTTGGCTCCTGGTTCCCTTGGAAAGCAATCTTGAAACGTGTGCGCCAAAACAGCTTCCTCAAAACTCTCTTATTTTCCTGCATGCTTACCGTTCATAAAATCTTGGGAACCTGGAATAAGCACGTTGACTGCTTCATTGCAACATCTCATTTCCTTAAAAATAAGTACGTTGAAGCAGGATTTCCTGCCGGTAAAATAAAAGTAAAGCCAAACTTCGTTTTCGTAGATGTAAGAATAAAGAAAGACCTGCGAGAGTATAGTTTGTATGTAGGAAGACTCTCTCCTGAAAAAGGCCTGCATACCTTATTGACCGCATGGAAGCAGATTAAGAGAAATAAGCTCCTCATTGTAGGTACCGGTCCACTTGATGCAGAGTTAAGGAAACGCATACAAAGCGAGAAGATAGCAAACATCAGTCTGGTAGGAGAAAAATCAGAAAAAGAAGTCTCGCTGCTCCTAGGAAAGAGCAAATGTATCATCGTCCCCTCTGAATGGTATGAACCTTTTGGCCGCATTATCATTGAAGCATATGCAGCAGGCGTTCCGGTCATTGCAACAAATCACGCAGGGCCCAAAGAACTCGTACACGAGAATAAAACAGGATTACTTTTCAGGTCAGGGGACGCTCGAGACTTGCAGGCAAAGATACTCTCTCTCTTAAAGAGTCCAAGCAAAGTAAGAAAAATGGGTAACGCAGCAAGAAAAGTATTCAATAAAGAGTACACTGCAGAAAAAAATTACCAATACTTTTTAAAGATCTACACACAAGTACTAAAACAGCATGATAAAACAAACTAAAAATATAACGATAGGCTACCTCTCAAGCGCTCCGCACATTTCTTTATATGAACGGGCGTATGGTGCTGGCCAGCGCGCGCATATTAAGGGATTTCTTGCTGGTTTGAAAAAACAAAGAATAGCAGTAAAAACATGGATTGCTGGAGATGAGATTACTCCTTTCCTAAGCCGATATTTAGTAAAAACAAACGCCACCACTATACACGGAGTACCTATACTTTCTGATATGCTGCGTGTATGTTTACGCCCTATTGCACAATATGCTGCATGGAAAAAAATAAACAAAAAAGTAGACTTTGTCTATGAACGTTTGGGAGTATTCCAAGAGCTTGGAAGTAGATTCAAACGAGAAGGTATTCCATGGATTCTCGAAACAAATGCTCCTCTTGCCCTTGAAGGCCGAGGAAAAACGCTCTTCTTCACAAAGCTTGCAAAATGGTTTGAAGCGCGCGCATACCAGCAAGCAGACCTTATTGTGTGTGTGAGTGAACAACTAAAGCAAATCCTTATCAGAGAATATCATCTGCCGAAAAATAAAATTATAGTTATTCCAAACGGCGTTGATACTGAACAATTCAAGCCAGACTATAGTAAAAAAAGCAAGCGATTTACGATAGGATATGCCGGCTCACTCGTAAAATGGCAAAACCTCGACGCCGTATGTACTGCACTTGCGGCATTACAAGCTGAAGGCCTTACCATAGGTCTAGACATTATAGGAGAAGGCAGAGAAAGAAAAAAGTTAGAAACTAAAGTAAAGATGCTTGGTCTTCGTCATGTCCGTTTCCTAGGACAGATTCCACATGCAGCTATACCTGGCGCTCTGCAAGCGTGCGATATAGGATATGCCGGCTATCTCCCTCAGTATGAGAAAAACATCTATTTTTCCTCCCTCAAACTCTATGAGTATCTTGCACTTGGCAAGCCAGTACTGGCAACTCCACTAGGAGATGCGGGAAAATACATACAAGAAGGGAAAAATGGGTTTCTTTTCTCACCATACAACCAAGAAAGTCTCAAAAATGCAATAAAGAAAGCGTATTACGCACGCAGCTCATTTGAGAAGATAGGAAGACGAAACAGAAAGAGTGCACTGCACCATGACTGGAAATTCCTCACTGCTCAGCTAATGAAAGAGATTAAAAAACGAGGATTTCTGTAAAGAAGATGAATTACAACCTGTTTGCCAAGCGCTTACTTGATGTAGCATTCGCTTCCCTGCTACTCGCACTATCCTGGCCAATCATTCTTCTTACAAGCCTTGCTATCCTTCTTTTTGATGGTCATGTTCCCATATATACAGAAAAGAGAATGGGTAAAAATAAAAAACAATTTAAGATTTACAAGTTCAGAACAATGATAACTAATGCTGACACGATGAACCACGTACAATCAAAGTCTCAATTATACAGTCTACAATATAGAAGACAAAAGGGAATGCTCTCTGATCCAAGGATAACCTCGCTTGGATTCTTCATCCGCAAATACTCCCTTGATGAACTCCCGCAAGTACTTAACGTGTTAAAAGGAGAGATGAGTATGATAGGGCCACGACCGCTCGTGCGTGCTGAATTTGAGAAATATAAGAAAGAAAAGAAGGCAAACGCAAAGCTGCTCACCATCATGAACAGCGTTAAGCCGGGAATTACCGGCTATTGGCAAGTGCACGGGCGATCATTAATCCCGTTTGAAAAGCGCATTCGTATGGAAGTAGCGTATGCCCAACAACATTCCCTGCTTAAAGATCTTAGTATTCTCTGCCGAACTCCTTTTGCAGTAGTCCAAGCAAAAGGTGCATACTAAAGCTCTTCGCGCACGAAGCTTGCTGCCAAGGAGCCAAGGAAGCCTACAACCAGTGAAACAAGTAAAATCACTCCTGTCGGAGGACTCGAATAATGCTCGGGTGCTTCAGGCTCGCTTACCACCTTAAAGCGGCGCTGGTCGGCTAATACAACCTCAATTTTAGTCTTTCGGTCATATAAAGACAAGAGCTGGCTGCGATAATCAGCGAGTGTTTTTGTTAACAAAAGGGTATCGGAAGCGCTTCCTATTCCCTTATTGATTTCCAGGTCATGAATTTGTTTTTCCGTGATGTCAATAGCTTCCTGCACACTCTGAATAAGCTCATTAGTGCGCGTATAATCGTCTTTATACACCTGCAAAGAACGATTGTAAAACGGCCGCGTATAGTTTAAGAAGTGTAAAAGGATAAGTGCATTCACTTCGAGTGCAAGCGTAGAGGTAGGTGCTTTGACCGTAACAGTAAGATAATTAGTTTCCTCTTCATCTCTGCCGATAATCTGCTTATAAATCTCAACCGTAAGATGCTTTTTCTTGAAATCTTGAAGCGAAATGTTATCTCCTACTTCCTGTGAAAAGAGAATGACTGCAGGCTGCAATACCACTGAGCTTTCCATGAGCGCTTTAGCCGCCACCCCACTGAAAACTAAGTTATCAACAACTTTATTATTACTTACCAAAGAACCGAGAGCAGCAAGCTGGACTATAGATTCCGACTCGTACGTCTTCGGCCAGAGCAGTAAAACAATGCCTACTGCGACTACAAAAGCGAGAGTAGTAAGAAGAATAAATAATTTCTGCCGGTGTACTACCGCAAGAATATCTTTAGCAGAAAGTTCATCATTCATTGAACCATAACCAAATAATGATATTTAAGTATATCTATAGCCATCCTTTTTTCTTGATCCCAGAGTTGCTGATGTAAAATACTAATTCTTTTTCCTTCATGCTCCGGTGCTTTCGTACATATGCAACGCGCCTTCCCTGTTCATACGTAAGTTCAATGAGACACTTTCCCCAATACTTTAATACGTCACCGGCAACCATTTTGCTTTCCCGCTCCCAGGTATAGACTTGATTGGTCACGAGAACAGGAATATTCCTTTTTCGTGCTATTTCCGCTAAATTCCTCATCTGCCTTGCCAACTCGGCATTAATGTTCCGTATTGCATCTTCATTCTTTTCTCGTGCAGAAGCAAAGTCAAGCCGATAGAGAATAGTCATCCCATCCACAATAATGAGTGAAACTTCTTTCTTCAGATGCTCCAACAGAGTCTCAAAAGCCTTCTTCTGCTCCTGAAAAGAAGTGGGTTTTAATAATAAAATATTCCTCAAAACATCGTCAGCACTGCTTTCTTTTCCCAGGATTTGCTTCACTCGTTCTATACTAAATCCTCCTTCAGTATCCATATATACTACTTTATTTCCTTTCTTTGCCTGAGAAACCGCAGCCAGCAGACAGAAATTAGTTTTCCCTGTTCCGGGAGCTCCATACAAAACCGTTACAATATCACTTTCATAGCCGCCAAATAGCCACGTATTTAAATCGTAGCTTCCCGCAGAAATTTTAGACATACCTGCTACTTACAGACAAAGTATATAAAAATAATGCTACTACAAGCAGTTTAACGCTTCTTCGCTGCTCTTCCTGATATACGACAGTTCTTGCACGTACAAGCATGGACTAATAACGCGATCGCTGCAAGAACCACAATCCATCCTGAAACCGGCGTTTCCCAGAAGTAAAACACGAGAACAAGCGCTGCCAGAATAATCTCTATCGTTCTACAATTGCACTCCATAAATGCCTCCTTTCATACTCCCGCTAGGAAAAAAAGGTTAATAAACCTGTGCAAAAAAAAAGCGCTTCACTCTATCGCTTGCGCTTCATGTCGCCAGCAAAGCATTGCTTGCACGTGAATGAATGCACGAGCAATACAATCGCTGCAATAATGACAACCCCTTGTGAGTACGCCCAGCTATTCCATAAAGAGAAAACAAGAATGACAATCGCCAGGATTGCCTCACACCAGCTTTTACACATCGTACTATACCTCCTTACAACACTAAGAAAAAGGGATTAATAAACCTATTTACTTCTTACATCCCGACCGTAAGTGCTGCAACTCCTTGCTGATAGCTGCAACGGCATCCCCGACCACTTTACTGACACTGCCGGCACTCTTAATCTTAAACAGCACCGGCTTGCTCGGATGCTCCCGTCTCCAAGCAGCAAATTCAACTCCTTGCTCATGTACATACACGCGCAAAATCTCAGCAATTGTTACACTATCAAGCTGAAGTTCCGCTTCATGTTTATCCTCAGACACCACACTAACCTGCATACTCTTCTTTCCCTAAAATCATTTATAAAGCTTTCGAAAGAAAGCGTTACTCTCCTCTAATGCCTTACAGCTTGCTGTAGAGATGAAGATTCTAGCAAGAAAAGGAGTAAGAGAGTTATCTTTAATATGATACACTGTTGTCATATAAGCTAATTGCGTTTGATATTCTTTTGATGCCCCTTAGTTTGCTAGAGGGCTCTTAACTCAATTCTACTCATCCAGTTCAATCTCATTCCCTGAAACGCCCTGCTCGCTTCCTTTTACTGCTTCCTTAACCAAATCTGCTTCCTCATGGACTCGCATGTTCGGAAGTACAGGCTTCGTAAAATCCCTGCCGTCTTTCCGCAGATTAATCTTATAGTACTCCTGCAGCTTATTGACAAGAATAAAGTTATCTCCTGGCAAGACACCATTCTCAATCAGCTTAAGATCATACTCTGGTACTTGTAGGGACTTCGCAACTTCTTTCCTGGTTAATCCTTGCTCCTTACGCTTTTTTAGTAAAAGCCAGTGAAAGTTGTCTAACAAATCAGCTAAAACATTATTCTTCCTGAGAGGCTTCCTAAACTCATCAAACGGGCGCACTCCTCGAGTAACACTGGCAACTTTCTGTCCATACACGTGTACCAATGATGGGGCACTAACAGGCGAAGAAAGTGCCTGGCGAATAATTAAGAGGCCTTCACGCCGCGCATACGATTCTTGCACTCTCACAATCTTACCCTCTTCTAGTGCTTCAACCACGCCCATAAAACTACACTGCTCAAGCATTTAAAACAATTATGGTGTTACACAAAACGCTCAAATTCATCAAGAGTGCGTGGATACGCCTTGGCCGATTCATTCACAATCACGACAGGCACGCTCATAACAGAATACCGCTCTCTCAAATCACGAATAAGACTCAAATTAAGCTGCGCATCAAAAGAATACACAAAAATGCGCTGAGGATCAGCATTCTTAAACGTGCTAAGAATAATTCCCATCCGCTCGCTCTCTTTTTGGTATACTTCATCATTTGAATAGAAAAATAAAAGCGTCACCACGTCCTGCTTGCAAGACCGCGCCAGCGTCCGCACTAAAATAAAATGTTTATACTCAAGTTCGCTGTACTTCTTTTTCTGCACAATAACCTCGGAATTGGTGCTGCCCAGTCTTGTCTCCAGTAAGCCAACTCTGCTTCCTACTGCGTCCAACCGCTCAGAAGCCTCAAACAGCCCCGTAGCAGTGCAAAGTGTCGAGTTGTTTATAGCCTTATCAATCTTTGCCAAACTATCCTGAATAAACGCATTCTCCGCAACTACGCCTTTATAATTAAGATACGAGACCGAGTACGCAAACAGAAAGATGAGGACGAAAAGCACAGTTGCTAAAAGAAATGCCAGGAACACGCGCAGCAAGTACGGAGATTCCCGAATCCTCATAGGCCCTGCCTCCATGCCACGCGCCTGTTAAAGAGAAGGTAGACAAATGAGATAATCCACCAAAATGCAAAAAGAAATAAATACAAGAAAACAAATAAAACAAAATTAACTCGCACACTTTCTTTGTAAAGCATCTGCTTTTTAGAAAAGAGGATATAAAATCCAAGCAGTGCAATAAAGAGCACTGCTATGAGAAACACCGGCCTGCTCAACAGGCTATAAAAGAATCTTTGGAAGAGAAATGTATTAAATGCAAAATAATTTGCAAACTGGAAATTGACAGTACTAAGAGAAACGAGCTCATCCTTGAGCTGCAACAGCACTCGAATCAGCATGTACACGGTCAAGATAACAGAAAGCAGCACCGTAGTAACGGCAGTAGGCAATACCAGATACCCTAAGGGCCCATGCCCGAGCCCGAAGAGACGACGGTAAACCCAGAGATTCTTCATTAATCCGATATACCATCGTCTTCTCTGATACAATAATGCCTTAAATGATTCAGGAGAAGACGTATACGCAACTGCTCTCGGCGCATTTTGAATCACGTAATGGTTGCTTTGAATGCGTAAGGCCATTTCCAAATCTTCCGTAATATTTCCTACTTGAAACCCGCCATACTTGGTAAAAAACTGCTTACGATAAGCGGAAAAAGCCCCCGGAGTTACATGAATGGCGTTCATCGTAGCAAAACTCTTTCTCAGAAAGACCCCCATATAATACTCAATCTGGACAATTCTGCCCCACAATCCTTTAGGTTTATACACTCCCATGGAAGGAGAGACGCACATAACCTCTGGCCTCGTAAAGTACACAATCATTTTCCGCAACGCAGCGGGCCTGATAAAAGAGTCTGCATCCATCGTCACTACAATCTCTCCTCTTGCTTTCCCAATGCCTAGATTCATTGCTGATGCTTTACCTCCGTTCTGCTTGGTAAATACTTTTACCACCGGATGCGCAGAAGAAGCAAAGGTTTGGGCAATACGATACGTCTTATCGCTACTTCCGTCATCTACTACAATTATTTCAACTTTCTCCTTCGGATAGTCCAGAGCAAGCAATGACTTGATAGTTCGCGCAATTCCCTGCTCTTCATTATAGGCAGGAACAATCAAGGAAATAGTCTTATCAGTTGCTTCTCCAGGATCCCTGTATTTCCGATAATACATGAACAGATTAATAAAATAGAAAGAAGTGGCTAACAGCCCGATATAAGCAAGGCAATACACTAAAAAGTCATAGACTTCCATGGTTAATGCTCCAGTAATGCATCAGTCCGGTGCAGATGGAAATAATCATAGAAACTCTCGCTCAATGTTAATTCAGCAGTATGGCCAGTCCGCTTCTTATGGATCAAGCCCATAGAAACAAACGTCGCAACATGATCGTATGCCTTATTCCCTCGTATTTTTACCAAGACCGACTGTTTCATGGGCTGCTTATAGGCAATAATGGCGAGCGTCTCCTGTTCTGCCTTGCTGAATTCCGCGCTTCCGGTAGCAAGTTTGTTCACCATCCAGGCATATTCAGATGCAACATCCATTTTCCACAAGGTATCTTTTTGCACAAGTTCAATACCTCGAGAAGCAAACAGGTCTCTAAGATCGCTTAATATTTTCTTTAATAAGAGAGGATTCACATCAGTTAATGCCACCAGCTCCGGTACACTCATAAATCTGCCAGCAATGAAGAGCGCTGCTTCAACTTTACGTTGTGCTTCGGCTTCTAATTCCTCATCAATTTCCTCAACGCTCTCTTTTCGTATCTCCATAGTCTGGTGTAAGCAAAGGAGTTTTAAAACTTACGTATACCAGGAAATTAAAATGCCTTCTATGATGGCTGCAATAATCAGTAAAGGCACTATCACTGCTAAAAACAAAACAAGGGAAAGGATGAAGCGTTCTTTGAGAGTGTGTAAGGGTTTCTTAGAAAAGAGAAACATTCCTAATCGCAGGCCTAAACCAAGTGCAATGAATACTGCAGGCAACTCAAAAATCCCATGAGGGAGAATTCTCCAGAACTCATGAATGCCCGTTATCGCATACACTCGATGAAACACATACCCTAATACCAAGCCGTTCACAAGTGAAGTCAAGAGAGGAAAAATACCAAAGAAAATTCCGAAGAGTAGACCGAAGAGTGCGCTCTGCACATTGTTGAAGAAAATAAAGCTAATAAGTGCCCCTATGCCCAATCCTGCAGTCTTAGCAAGGAGCTCAAGAAGAAAGGCATCAAGAAAGGAGAGGTGCTTGGCAAAGATAAAGCCAAAGAAAGCACTTACAGCAAAGAGTACGACAATACCAAGAATAAAAAACCTCGTTTCATACAAATACTTCCTTGCTTGAGTGAGCACTCTCATGAGCCAAAAAACCTCCGTAAAAGGAGGATTTTCTGAGGATAGCGCAGGCGGAGGTACCACCCATATGCAAGCCCAACTAACAGCCCACCCAGATGTGCAGTATTGCCAATAGGCAGCCTCACCAGAAAACTAACTAAAAAGAGCGGAACAAGGGCAATGACCGGAGCGAGCCACATCGGTAACGCAAGCGGTACAGCAAACACTCGTATATGAGGATTCTTGGAGAAAAGAGCAAACAGGGAAACAAACATGAGAATATTCATGAATACCAAGAAAGCTGCTCCCGCTTGTGCAGGAATGAGCGGATAGATAAGGACTTGAGCAAGTAACACGACTAACGGTCCTACGATAAGATAAACGCGATGATAAGGCAAGAGCATGGCCAACACGCCAAGTAATCCAAAAAGCGCGCCCGAAGCCCCGGCGGCGCTATCTTCTATCCCTCCAAGCACTCGAGGCCCCCAAGAGACAAAACTTCCCGCATATGCTCCCAACACAAATACCAGCGCGGCAATAATGCCTGCTGCCAAGTACAGGCTCAAAAAACGCTTCTTCCCAACAAGGCGCTCACAAAAGCCTCCAATAAAAAAAAGTGAGAGCATATTCACAAAGAGATGAAACCCGCCCTGGTGCATAAACATACTCGTTACTAACGTCCATAATGCTTTTCCCTGAATAATCGTGCTTGGTTGCAACTCGATATAAGAAAGCAAAGCAGGTTTGAAAGCCAAAACAATCGTAAAAATAAAAAATAAAAATATATTGAAGATGATAAGCCATGCTGTCGTGCTTATATTTTTTGCCAGCCTGCCGCCTACAAAACGGACAGTAGAAAGAGACATTATCGCCGGCGCGACAAGCGCTTTTTACCTTTTCGAAGCACATGTTTAGCGCGGTTACGCGCACGAACTTTCAGTCGATGCTGTTTTTTCAATTCAAGCAATCGTTTCTTGCGCTGCAACGCCCGCTCCTTAACCTTCTTGCGAAGCTCAGCCTTTACTCTGCGAGTGCGCGTCTTTTCTTCTTGAGCAGTAATGAGAGATACTTCTTCATTCACCGTAGCAAGCACCGCTTGGAGCTTAGCAAGTTCTTTTTCAAATGCACTAACTTCGACACTCATATCCTTAACCTGTAGTACTTCGCCGCATTCAGGGCATGAATAAACATGAACGAGCGCACTCTCTTCATTAAATTCAATGTTACAGTTTGAGCAGTAGAAAAATTTCCCCTGTTTCCTGAATTCAACCTGTTGCCGAAGCTGTGCAGCATTCTTCTCCAACGTGTCTTTAAACTTGAGCAAGCTTTTTCCAGAATTGAGAGTCCAAAAATAGGTATACCACCCTCCTTTTTTACTGTCTTTCTTGCGTACAAAGCTGACTAAGCCTTCGTCAGCAAGCTTATAGAGAATATTTCGTGTCTGATTGATCGTGAGCTTCAGTTTCTTTGCAATGAGAAACTCATTGACATTTTTTTTTCCATATAACAAGTCAACAATGCCTCCTGCACTAGTGCCTGCAATAGAAGCAACAATATTTTTAAGAAGTGCAACCTGCATGCTTCTCTCATCAAAGATTCTATTAAAAATGTTTCTAATTTCTGTTACTATTCTTTAATTAATATAAACCTATATAAATTAGCATCAAAGATGATGGTCATGTTCTGGAGTAAAAAAGAAGAAAAGAAAACCCTTCCAGACCTTCCTCCGCTCAAAACTCCACTCTTGCAAACAGGATTTACCATCCCTTCTGATATTCCTGAGCAGGAAGATGAAGCTGATACCATGGAAAAACACGGCTTGCCTTCATTTCCTGATTCTCCGATACGTCGCAGTTTCTCGCAAGCAGTAATAAAAGATGCAGTCACCAATGACATGGAGGAAACTCATTCAGCAAGTAGTGAAAAAACATTTAAAACAGTAGAAGTAGGCACTGAGACCTTCTTACCTCCTCCCATTTCAACCAAGAAACAACTTATGAACGAGCCACGAGCAGGAGAAGTGTTCGTTAAGATTGATAAATTCAACACTGCGCGAAAATCGCTTCTTACCGCGCAACAAAAAATTAATGATATCGATACCTTACTAAAAAAAATCAGGGAGACTCGGATGCGGGAAGAACAAGAATTAAGTGCCTGGGAAAAAGAGATTGCATCAGTAAAGGCAAAAATACGGGAAGTCTCCCAGACCATTTTTGAGAAACTCTGATGAGCTCAGAATATATTCGGTTTGCACAAAGAGAAGTCCGAACGGGTCAAAAAACACTTCTCGAAACACAATTGAACATCTTAACTTCGTTAAAACACCTTCAGACATACAAACAAACAAGAAATGAAGAACTCACCTTAAAAATTGCAGTCAAAAACAAACTAGATGAAGTGCAAGAGGCATTGATGCTGCTAGACAAAGCGTTGCCACAAGCATCTATCAAGCTTGAGAAAGAGCACCTGATGCTGCAACCATCTATCAAGCACCATTCTCTAGAAGATGAACTAGAGACAATCCGCAAGAAGTTGGAACAGTTACAATAATTTTATATAGCTTCTCCGTATTTCTTCTCTATGGACATACAGACAAGACAGCAGCTAATTAAGAAGTATATTGAATTCTTCAAAAAATATAAACATCGCCATATCCCTTCATCTTCTCTTATTCCGGAAAATGACCCTACTGTTTTATTCACCACCGCAGGCATGCACCCGCTCGTTCCCTTCCTTCTCGGAGAAAAACATCCTCTAGGTAAACGTCTCTGCTCAATTCAGAAATGCATCCGCACGCAAGACATCGATGAAGTTGGAGATTCTGTGCATCACACGTTCTTTGAAATGCTCGGCAACTGGTCATTAGGAGATTACTTCAAAAAAGAAGCAATCAAAATGAGCTTTGACTTTCTGACTTCTGTCCTCAACATACCCTTGGAAAAACTGGCCATAAGCTGTTTTGCAGGAGATGAAACAGCTGGAAAAGACGAAGAATCAGCAAATATCTGGATGTCTGTAGGTATTCAAAAAGCAAGGATAGCATTTCTTCCGAAAACAAACAATTGGTGGGGTCCGGCAGGAGCAACTGGCCCGTGCGGCCCCGACACTGAGATGTTTTATTATGCAGGAAAAAAAGCACCGAAGAAATTCAATCCTGAAGATGAAAACTGGGTAGAAATCTGGAATGACGTCTTCATGCAGTATGAAAAAACAAAAAACGACGAATACCTCCCCTTAAAACAAAAGAATGTTGACACCGGTATGGGAGTTGAACGAACCTTGGCAGTGCTCACTGGTTCAGACGATAATTACCAAACGTCCATTTTCCAGCCCATTATAAAAGAAATAGAACTGCTTTCCAAGAAAAAATATGGGAAAAGCAAGGAAGACACAAGAAGTATGCGCATCGTTGCAGATCACATCAGAGCAGCAGTATTTATTCTTGGTGACCAACAGGCAATAAAGCCATCCAATATCGGCCGGGGCTATGTTTTGCGCAGATTAATACGAAGAGCAGTCAGATACGGCAAACTACTTGGCATAAAAGACATATTTACTTCAAAAATTGCAAAATCTATTTTACCAGTCTATCCAGACTATCAAGAACTGCATGCACATCACCAATTCATTACTGAGCAATTAAACGAGGAAGAATCTAAGTTTAACATCACCTTAGATAAAGGATTAAAAAAGTTCTTAGAATTACTAGAAAATAGAAAAGAAAAAATACTAACGGGAAAAGAAGCCTTCCTGCTCTTCCAGAGCTATGGCTTTCCCATTGAATTCACCAAAGAATTAGCTCAGGAGAAAAACATCGAAGTTGACCTGGAAGAATATAATGAAGAATTCAAGCGTCACCAAGACCTGTCAAGAACTGCATCCTCTGGAATGTTCAAGTCAGGCCTCGCAGATGACTCTGAGCAAAGCAAAAAGCTTCACACTGCTACTCACCTTCTCAACGAAGCTCTGAGGCAAGTTCTTTCCAAAGATATCAAGCAAAAAGGCTCAAATATTACCCCCGAGCGTCTCCGCTTTGACTTTAATTTCCCCAGGAAATTAACTTCTGATGAAATAGCCAGTATAGAAAGTCTAGTAAATAAGAATATCAAGGATGGACTAAATATACTTAGAGAAGAAATTCCCGTTGAACAGGCAATTTCCTCTGGAGCGCAGCACGAGTTTAATACAAAGTACCCAGAACTGGTTTCAGTCTATACCATTCAAGACAAAAAAGAAAGCAAGGGCTGGTTTAGCAAGGAATTCTGCACTGGCCCCCATGTCTCCAACACAAAAGAAATAGGAAAATTCAAAATCATCAAGGAAGAATCAGTTTCAGCAGGAATTCGCCGTATAAAAGCCATCGTCGAATGATGGCTCAATAATAGTTCTTTGAACTCCTAGAAGGTTTCTTTCTAAGAAAGCTTGTAGAAAAGGATAAAAGCAGTGGTGGAATGAATCAAAAGTCTTAAATACTACTAAGTAATACTTAATACTACGATGGAAAATGTAAGCTTAAAGATGGAAGAGAACTTTCTAACAGCCATAGAAAAAGTTATGAAAAAACATAATTATATGACAAAAACCGAATTTATAAGAGAAGCAATAAGAGACAAAATAAGAAGATTGGAGGAAAAAGAAATAGTAGAAGACAAAGACTTGATGAGTCAGATAAAAGCAAGTGAGAAGAACATAAAAAGGAGAAAAATCAAGATATTCAAATATTAGTATATCTTATGACTACCAACTGCTAAAATAAGTAGTAATTTTCTTTCATCATCTATCAGATAAATTAAACGTATATTCGAGCCGAGCCAACAAGCCCATTTCCCTTCTAACTTTCCGTGCAATGGATGAGCTACGTTTGCCTTTCTGGGCTCGCTCTTTAGCCTATTTAGTTTATCCTTTATATCGCTTCGTAAGAAAAGATATTCCCGTAATCTTTTTTCAGTTTTTGTATTGGCAGTACTTATTTGATACATAGCATTAACTACTCTTTAGATTATTTAAAAACTACTAGAAAAGCAATTCTATCGCTTAGGCATAATCGCCCTTCTAACCACAATAATCTTTAAATAATGAAGAAAAGCAAGAAAGACATGCCAATTAACGTCATGATTAACGGTCAGGGTAAGATGGGTACGCTTCTTGCCAAATGTGTTACGAGTAAAATAGCACTCAAAGATGAAGACTTAAAACTAGTTCCTTTTTCTCTTGCTCGCGAGGGAAAAGAAGGTACAGCATTCGACAATTATGTACAAGTGGTCTCTCCTGCAATAAGAGAAACCCTGATGCCGCATATTAAGATATTGAATCCAGGATGTATAGCAATTGATGTTACCAATCCAGAAGCAGTTAATGACAATGCCGCTTTTTACTGCAAACATGGAATTCCATTTGTTATGGCAACTACTGGCGGCAATCGTACTCTCTTGGAAGAGCAAGTACGAGCATCACGTACCTGCGCCGTCATTGCGCCTAATTTGGCAGCACCTATTGTTTCCTTGCAGGCATTCTTTTCCACATTTGCCAGAGAAAATCCAGGCTCAATGAGAGGTTATAAACTTAAAATAACAGAAAGTCATCAAGGACCTGATCCTGCGAGACCAGAATTTAAAGGAAAAGCAGACCCAAGTGGAACTGCAATTAAATTATCAGAATCATTTGGAAAACTAGGGATAGAGGGTTGTCCGTATGATGCTCAAGCAATTATGGCTAATCCTCGAGCGTATGAAAATACGTTCGTAATGATAAGAGATAGAGAAACGCAATTGAGAATGGGCATTCCAGCAGAACATCTTGACGGTCATGGCTGGCACAGGTATACCTTTATTGCGCCTTCACCAGATGAAGCGGACGCACGACATCTTCTCCAAAGTGAATTAAAACTATGGTTTTTTACAAATAATCCAGCACTCAAAGGGTATAAAATTGATGAGGAAGACTTAAAAATGACAGCAACCGCTCCCAACGGTAACGTGCTGATTGAAATGTATGATGATGGAGACACTGAATTGACCGTAAGACATAACATCAATGGCAGAGCAGTGTATGTTGATGGTGCCTTTGAAGCAGTCCGTTTCCTCAAAAGAAGAATATATACAGGTGAACAAGGCAAAGTATTCTCTATGGACGATGTAGCAAAAAATGCTTAAAACGGAACATCAGGAAGAACTATTTTGACTTTACGCAATATACGTTCAGGCGCACACTGGAAATGATTCAGCCAAGCAGTGTAAGTATGTACCTGGGCACTAGCAGTATAATCTGTCACAGGAAATGGTTGTACTACATAGCCAATAGATTTCGGATGTAAGGTAAGACCTGAGGCTTTGAATTTCTGGATTTGTAAATTATCAAGGCCTAAATGCTCTCCGGCAAAATCAACTGCGGATTCAAGCGAATCTTTCTTTCTTCGTAGCCAAGAAGTGGGAAAAAGATCAGATAATTTTCCTCTACTTTTTTTATGATACGTATCTTCCAGTCTTGTCTTATATTGCTCAGCAAAAGCCATAATTGAAAAATCTCTAATAAATGGGTCGTTACGATTTTCATCTTGTTGACTAAGAACAGTTATTAAAGAAGCAGGTATATCTCGGTAACATGACATGCCTCCCATTCCATATTTAGAAGTAGAATGATCTCTATCTTCACTTCTTCCGAGCATATAAGCAAAAAGAAAGAGGTTCAAAGGAATAACCGTTAATGAATGAGTATTTTGTGCAACATTCCTTGCTAATCCTCCAGGAGTCAAAGTATTGAGCGTTTGTTCAGGAGGAAGACAATATTTAAAGAAGGCAAAAGTAACTCCGGGGGAGTAATCTCCACACTCTAATCGCTGAAGAAGGCCAAGAGCATACAATCCAATTTGATTTTCATGGAAAGAGAATCGAGGATCTTTCTGATTGCTTGTTTTTACTTCAGTATAAACAACACCTCTTTTTCTAGGATGAATAATATCTGGCCTAAATTGTAAAGGCACAGATTCTTTAAAAAGCAACTGCATCTCACTTTTGAACGGATGCGTTACTCTTCCCCCAAAAAGAGCAGCCTGTATACCGGTATAAATCATAGAATGATTCATTTTAGCAATGCGATCATTAGCACTAGCGACATCATCTGCATCTGAACGTGACATGCCGCAATATTTAGATTTGCGGGGCAGAATAAAAAAAGGTGTGAGCTTGCTAGCACTTCCTACACCTTTGTGCACCACACCTCTTTGCATATATTTGTAAAAATTCTTATATTAAATAGTAGAGTTATCACACAAAAGAGGTTAAAAGTACCAAAGAGAAATACCAAGCACCAGTGCCACTAAACCAGTATACAGGGCAAACCAACGCAAGTTCTTCCGGTTAGAAAGCACATACGTAAACGAAACATGTATCATGCTAATACTGACAACAAAAGAAACCAGTGCTGCCCAAAAGAGCGAGGGAGGAAGGGTAGCATGCGTGCCTAACGTAACCAAGTTTGCCCCAAAAACGATAGGAATTGAAAGTAAGAAGGAAAATTTGACAGCTGTTTTCTCATCCAATCCCAGCAGCAAACCAGTCACGATTGTGCTTCCCGACCGAGATATGCCCCGAAACAGAGAAGCAATCTGAGCAAGACCTACAGCGAAAGCTACCAGATAGCTCAAGGGCTTGTTCCGGCGAGGCGCAACGCTTCCAATTAACAAAAGGAGAGAAGTAATAGCTAATCCCAAAGCCATAAGGCCAAAGCTCGCTTCCAAAGAAGCGACAAAATCTCGTAAAAGGAAGCCAACAAGCCCTGCAGGAATCGTCGCAAAAATAAGCATAAGCCCTAATTTCCCATCAGGAGTATGCCACTTTCCCTGCAGTAGTTCCCGCAAAATACACATAATATCTTTGCCAAAATATACAAAAACAGCAAACAAGGTTCCAAAATGCAGTGCCACCGAGTCTGCCAAACTCAAATTATAGTGCAGGAGGTGTGCAGCTAAAGCAATTTGGCTTGAACTGGAAACCGGAAACCACTCAGTAATGCCTTGAATAACTGCCAGAATAAAGAGCGATACTACATCATTCATGCATCCAAGGAAAAAAAGAAGTTAATAAAGCTTAGCTATCAGAAAAAGCTAGGTGCGGCAATCCCAGCACAATAAAGGCCGCTTTGCAGCCCGCCAGGCACGAACTGCCTTTATCACATCAACCACTTCAAGGTCTTTCCCAAGCCTTGCTACATCATAGCTCAGGTCAAACACGGTTCCGCACTGGCTGCATGATACCGGCAATGCACATATCTCTGCTTTCATACGAGTACTACTCACGTTTTCTTTATATACTCATACTGAAAAAGAACAAACTAGTTTTCATACACTAATTCTTAAATACCCTGTCATTGAAAAAAGACAAACTGCTGTAAAAAAGTACAGTAACATTCTATCAGGAAGTATTGCCTCGGAGAAAGAGTCTGTCACTTCTCTTTTTTCCGCTTAGACTTCTTTTTAAATAGAACATAAGAAAAACCATAAGCAATATGCTACAAAATACCCTCGCTGTTCTTTTTCTGCTCGACGGTATACCTACCGGAGTATATAAAGCAGCAAAACAAACAGTATTAAATGAGAAAATAATATTCAAATAATGGAAAACGAAGAGAAAAAACCAATAATTCTTGAATCAGGCACGTACGAAATGAGCGCCCCGGAATCTGGTGACATTAGCATAGAAAAGCTGATTCTCACCGCCTCATCAGGCGCCAAGCGCATCTGGAAGCTCAAGTCCTTGGACCAAAAGCAGGCACTCTTTGATATAGAAAAGTTCGGCTAAGCCGAACTTACACAATATCCTTGACAACTTTGCCTTTCTCAACCACTCCATAAGCTCCAAACTCCAGACTACACCACCGAGAAAATAAATCCTCTAATTTGTTCTGCAAATTGGCAAAATATAAAGTCATAACCGTTCCATGAGCACAAATAAGAATCCGTTTGTGTTCATACTTTTTATCTAACAACGCAACCGCCTTCATAAATCGCTCCAAAGCATGATTCGCCGTCTCCCAACCTAGTTCTGTATAGTCCAGATTCTTGAAAATCTTAACCTTCATGTCCTCATACTTCTTTTTACTAATCTTCTCAGAACCAGGTCTTTCTATCTCCCCAAGTTCCTTTATTCTTATAACCTTCTTCTTTAGTTTATCAGCAAGAGGCTTAATAGTAAGATAAGATTTATCTTCTCCAGATGAAATTAAAAAATCAACATCATCAAAGATATTAGATTTAGCAAGGCCTTCAGCTTGTTTCTTCCCTTCGTCAGTCAAAATCCAGTTTTCAATAGGCACCATACCATCAACCCTGGTTTTTGCATGCCGCACAAAAATGAACGTATTTTCCATACTTATGCAACATAAATCCCAGGCTTGCCCGGCTTTGCTTTTGCAGCTTTCCCTTCAGGATCATACTTCTGCTTATTATTCACCGCAAAAACCGCAACCTGCTTCCCTATTCTCTTGCCCAACAACTCAGAATCATAGTTCTTTAGCTCATGAGGGATAACATACAAGTAGACTTTCCCTCCTTCCTTGCCCTTCTCCTTTACAATCTTAAGCACATTCAAAATATCACTTATGGTCTTCTCAACAGCCTCCTCAGCTTTATCAAGAGCATCGTCTATTTTGCTAGTATCAGCTTGAGGCCATGCTGCCAACGAAACAAATCCCTTGTTTCCTGCACGCTCCCATAATTCTTCAGCAACATGCGGGCAAAAGGGGGCAAGCAGTTTGATAACTGCATCATACTCACTCTTTCCTAGTTCTGTTTCCTGTGCAAGCACTTCCATGAGCTCCCGAATGTGGATAAGGGCATTATTATAGTTAGTATACTCAATCTCCTCGCTGATTGCTTGTATGCTCGTATGTACTTTATGTGCTGCTTTTGCGCTTGATGTTCCTTTTTTTAATCTGAGCAAAGTACTAGTAAGCTTGCTCAAAAACCGCTTACTTCCCTCAATCCCCGTTGCGCTCCATATCGAATCTGTATCGGGAGCAGAGAGAGACATCAAAAAGAACCGCAAGGTATCAGCTCCATACTCCTGCGCAACCTCCATCGGATCAACGACATTTCCCCGTGATTTGGACATGACAAACCCATCTTCTCCGTGTATCATGCCTTGATTAAACAGCCGCTTAAACGGCTCACCAATGCTCAGGAATCCAAGATCTCGTAATGCTTTCGTAAAGAATCGAGCATAGATAAGATGCATACATGCATGTTCTGCCCCGCCCGTATAGAAATCGACTGGCATCCAATAGCTTGCTTTCTGCTTGTCAAAAGGCAACTTTATATTCTTAGTGTCAGTAAACCTCAAATAATACCAACTGCTGTCAAAGAACGTATCCAGCGTGTCCGTCTCTCTTCTCCCTTTCTTTCCACACTTTGGACACTTCGCTTCCAAAAAGCTCTTATTCGTTTCCAGAGGATTTCCTTTGCCAAACGTCACTTTTTCAGGCAATAATACCGGCAGCTCTTTTTCAGGAACCGGCACAGCACCGCAAGTAGCACAATACACAATAGGAATCGGAGTCCCCCAATATCTTTGCCTGCTTACCAACCAATCTCTCAGTTTGTACTGCACTTTTTTCAAGCCCACGTGCTTCTCTTCCAAAGCTTTGACAATATGCTCTTTAGCTTCTCCGCTAAACAGACCATCAAATGCTCCTGAATTAACTAAGACTCCTGCTCCAGTATATGCTTCCTGCATGCTTTTTTTCCTTGCACTCTTTGCTTCTGACCCGACAACTTCCCGTATCGGAATCTTATATTTTTGCGCAAACGCAAAATCCCGCTGGTCATGTGCAGGCACTGCCATTACCATGCCGGAGCCATACTCTGCAAGCACAAAATTCCCAGCCCACACAGGTAATTTTTCTTTGCTAATCGGATGCTCTGCATACGCTCCAGTAAACACGCCTTCTTTCTCCAGTTTTTCTAAATCTTCCTGCTTCGTGCCCCGAAGTTTCTTGACAAAATCCTCTACTTTTTTCTTCTGCTCTTTAGAAACAAGGCGCATCAAATCAGGATGGTGTGCCGAAACAACAAGAAACGTCACTCCCATAAGCGTGTCGGGTCTGGTCGTAAATATCTTCCAAGGCTTTCCAGCAATCGTAAACACAATCTCCGCTCCTTCACTCCTTCCTATCCAATTCCGCTGCATTGCCTTGATGCGTTCAGGCCAGTCGAGCTTGTCTATCTCCCGCAGTAATTCATCCGCATACGCGGTAATGCGAATAAACCATTGCTCCAGGTTCTTAACTACGACTGCAGTATCAGTATGCCTCCAGCACTTGCCTTGATGCACCTGCTCATTTGCTAACACAGTATTGCAGTCAGAGCACCAATTCACACTTGATTGCTTCCGATACATCAAACCTTTTTTAAGAAACTGCAGAAAGAAATACTGATTCCACCGATAATAAGCAGGATCATGGCTGCATAGCATACGAGCCCAGTCATAGCTCAATCCTACACTTTTCTGCTGTTTGATAAAATGCTTGATTGCAGTATCAGTATATGTTTGGGGATGAATCCCTTCCTTGATTGCGGCATTTTCAGCAGGCAATCCGAAAGAATCAAAGCCCATAGGATGCAATACCTTGCATCCATGCATCCTCTTATATCGAGCAAAAATGTCCCCGATTACATAATTGAATGCATGCCCTATATGCAGCCCGGAAGCTGAAGGATACGGATACATTTCCAGCACATAACCTTTCTTTCCCTTCCCTGCATGTGCCTCAAATATCTTTTCCTTTTCCCATTGTTTCTGCCACTTCTTTTCTATCTTCTGGAAGTCAAATGCTTTCATAATTTCCTGTACCAAGTATGAGATTTAAATCTTGCTAAACCTGCTTAGAATCCTTCTTGCAGGCTTTGCAGAAGGCCTTTCTTTTTGAGCTGGGCAACGGCTGAGCCACTATACTTAAAGATAATATCTCCCTTCAAGTTGTCATCGGGCCAGGGAACAATGAGTACGGTATCATTCGGCCGCAGCCAGAGTTGCTTCTTATACTTCCCAGGCACCCGGCAATTCCTGCTCTTCCCATCAGTGCTCTTCACTTCCATTCTATTCCCTCCATATCTTTGGATGACTTTTCCTATAAATTCTCCTTGTTTGGGCATTCTCACTCTGACTGGAGCTTCCATCCCAGGCTGAATCGGCTGTTGGCCTTCTTCAACAACTTCTTCGAAATCGCCATACGCATCACGTTGCATACTTCTTAGTGTTTACCAGGTTTTTTAAATGCTCTGAATAGATTTATATACGCTGCTCAAGAAAGAGAGTAATGAAAGAGAAAATGAAGAAACAGAGGGTAACAAAGGGCCTCGCAGTTGCCGCGCTTATTCTCAATGTGCTCCTTCCCGGATTAGGCTCACTCAGTGCCGGCAGAGTAAAAACGGGAATTACACAGCTCGTCTTTGCACTCCTCGCCATCCCGCTCTTCTTTGTCTTCATCGGTTTCACACTCTTTAGTGCTGCCTGGATCTGGAGCATAGTCACGTCCATACAGATTCTAAAAGAAGCAAAGTAAACAAGCTTAAATACTAATTTTTGCTTTTATCGGGAATGATTACCGCATACCTTACCAAAGAACAGACCATATCAAGTTCAGCAGCAGCATTCACGCTGCACGAAAAATCCTGTTTCGGCGAGAAACAGCAGGGCAAAGTCAGCTACATGCCTGTTGAAGTACTCTACCTGCTCCAAGAAGGAAAGCTGCAGCTCCTTCAAGGCAAAAAAAGACTCGACTATCATACCGCCCTTGCTAAACTGAAAAAGCAGGATGCAAAAATTGAACTCAAAGCAATCGTCTATGCAGATCTGCGCAAGCGCGGCTACATATCGAAAACCGCACTCAAATTTGGAGCAGACTTCAGAGTCTATGATAAAGGCATACGTCCTGATGAAGATCATGCGCGCTGGCTTGTGTTCATAACCAAGTCCTCTGATAAAGTAATATGGCATGAATTTGCAGCAAAAAATCGCATTGCACACTCTACAAAAAAGAAACTCCTCCTGGCCATAGTAGATGAAGAATCTTCCGTTTCCTACTATGAAGTATCCTGGTTGAAACCATAAGAATATTTATAACACACCCCACTATCTACAAATATGGTGATGGACGCGTATTCTCTTAGCAAAACCAAAGATCTGATTATTTCATTTGTAAAAGCAAGGGGCCCAAGCTTACCAGTCCATATAGCTCGAGATGTCAAAACGTCCCCTTTATTTGCGGCTGCGTTCCTCTCTGAACTCTACAGGGAACAGAAGCTCTTCATGTCCCATTTAAAAGTCGGTAGCTCTTCCCTGTATCTGCTCCCGGGACAAGAGCAACTCTTAGAAAACTTCATCCAATACTTAAATCATAAAGAACAAGAAGCCTTCCAACTCTTAAAGCAGCAGAAAGTGCTTGAAGATTCTCAGCTCCAGCCGGCAATTCGTGTCGCCATTAGGGAAATTCAAGACTTTGCTATCCCTTTAAAAGTCAAAACAGTCGATGCTGAAAAGGTCTACTGGAGGTATGCGTTTACCCCTGAAAGCGAAGTCGAAGCGCTCCTTACGGGAAAGAAACCAGCAAAGTCCACGGAAAACCTTGCAACTAAAGAAGAGAAAAAAGAAGAAAAGGAGCAGAAGCAAGAACAGTTCCTGGAAAAAGCGCCAGAAGAACCTACAGAACAAAAAGCAATAAAGAAAGCACGAAAGAAAGCAAAGCTGCCTGACCTTCTCTTCAGCAAGAATCTCAAAGACTATCTGACAGCAAAAGATATTGAGATTCTCCATATCATAGAAGAAAAGAAAAAAGAGGTATATGCAAAAATCCGTGTCAATGACCTCTTTGGCAAGCAGGAATATTACCTTATCGCCAAAGACAGGAAGAAAATAAAAGAAGAAGACTTGACCCATGTCCTGCACAAGGCCCAGCAGGAAAAGATGCTTGCTTTATGCATGGCTCCCGGAGATTTAGACATAAAAGCACAGGCAATGCTCAAGGAATATAGGAATCTGATTAAGTTTGAAAAAGTGAAGTTTTAGTAGACCTCTTGCAGATGACCTTATAGAAGCTCATACAACACTAGATGAAGTTCCATGCAATAGGGCAGGGCAAGATTTAGATTTGAGAGAAAATAGATGGCTAGGGCAGATTAGATTGAGTAAAACCTAATTTTTCCAAAGCATCATATTCAAATAATTATAACAATATAAAGAATAACATATTTTTTAATTTCAATATGTTAACCAATATTTAAAAAAGATTAGTCTTCTTTAACCAAATGTAAATGCAAAAACCTTTAGTCCTTTAGGCATATTAATTTCTAAAATATGTTTTGAATAAGAATTACCTTCAATTATAGAATAAAGTTCCTCTTCTTTGATTGATAAATTTTTTACAAATTCTTTGTCAAGAAATATAGAAGCTATTAAGTTATTTTCAGCACTTGCGACTAAATAAACATTTTTTGAATCATATTCAAAGATGATTCTTGATTCAGAAAGCGATTCTGCATATTCATCCTGAATATTCCAAGAACCTGATAAATAGAGAGTGTTAGGAGAAATTATTGTTGGTTCTTCAAAACTCTGAATTCCTTTCTTCCCTTTAACTCCGTTACCTAAATGTTCATTCCTTTGTGAGCCAAAATAAATTTCAGGGCTTTTTACCTGAGTAAAATCAACAAAGTATGAACTATTAGGCTCAGATATTTGATTTGAGATTGAATCATTAAGTTTTAATCTGTTTTTCCTTTCCTCCAATAATTGCTGGATTTTAAGTTCTATTTCTTCGTAAGATCCTTCTCCAATGTGATCATAAACTATAAAACCATCTATGTCAATCAAATATTTTCTAGGCCAAAATCGGTTTTGATATGCATTCCATGTTGAGTAGTCATTATCCAACACTA
>CAYJQF010000003.1:47909-49966 GCA_964372375.1 Candidatus Woesearchaeota archaeon | reverse complement strand
CTGGAGAGGCTCTTTTATATCTGCAGAAAGGGCATCCAAGAGGGAAAGTTGTGGTTAAGATTGCTTAAGATTCAAAAGAAAAACTATATAACTATTGTTTCATGCTTTAAGAGATGCAGACGAAAAGGAATATTTTTCTCTGGACGCTTTATGACTTTGCGAATTCTATTGTTTCTATTGTGTTCTTTCTTTATTTTGCCCAGTGGCTTGTAATTGACAAGGGGGTTTCTGATTTATATTTTAATCTGACTTTTACCGTTTCGGCTTTGCTTTTGCTGTTTACAGTTCCTCTGACTGGCTCTCTGCTTGATAGCTCATGGAGAAGAATTGCCGGCTTGCGATATACTACTATATTTACTGTGCTTCTCTATGGGCTTTGCGCATTTTTTGCTGTCTCAAATAGAGAGATTTTAGCATTGATATTTTTTACACTCGGCTTATATTCTTACTTGCTCTCTTTTACCTTTTATACTCCATTGTTAAATGATATAGCAAAACAAGGAAAGAGGGGTTTGGTGTCCGGCTTTGGAATAGCTGCAAACTATCTCGGGCAATTTGCCGGCTTGCTGATTGCCCTACCTTTTTCAAGTGGAAGCTTAAGCTTTTTTGGAGCGGAACCGAGAGCTGAAACACTTTTGCCTTCAGTAATAATTTTCTTCATTCTTTCACTGCCTATGCTTATTCTTTTTGAAGAGCCTAGAAAGATTTTTAAAAAGATATCTTTTAAGTCAACTTTGACAAATATGTTTAAAGAGACAAAGATATTGCTCTCTCTATCAAGTGTTGGCTTGTTCTTACTTGCTTATTTCCTGTTCAATGATGCTATTTTGACTGCTTCAAATAATTTTCCTATTTTTCTTGAGCAGGTTTGGCATGTTTCTGATGCTATTAAGACTTACATTTTGCTCGGCATATTAATTACTTCAGGTATTGGAGGTATTTTGTCAGGTTATTTAGCAGATAGATTTGGACACAAGAGAACTCTAATGGTTATCCTTTGCGGATGGGTTGTTATTTTACCTTTGCTTGGCTTCTTGACCAATTTTACACTTATGGTAACTGTTGCTGTTATTATGGGTTTTTGGTTTGGAGCTAATTGGACAGTTTCCAGGTCGGTAATGGCTTATTTAGCTCCAAAAGGCAAGCATAACTTAGTTTTTGCCTACTTTGGCCTGGCAGAAAGAGCATCCTCATTTATCGGTCCTATCGTGTGGGGATTAATTGTTTCAAACCTTGTTTATCTTGGAAGCCTTAGATATAGAATTGCTGTTCTTGCAGTTACTGGGTTCATTGTTCTTGGGCTTATTGCACTTTCCAAAGTAAGAGATGATAGAAAGAAGTGATAAAGTTTTAATAGGCTTTTAGATTATTAGAAGTATGAACTTATCTAAGAAGAGCATAGCAATCTTTATAATTGCACTTTTGATAGTGATAGGAGTTGTGTATTTTGCACAGCAGAATAAGAATATGGTAAATAAAAAAGTTATACTGGAGACGAGCATGGGTGACATTACTATTGAGCTGTATGGTGATATGCCTATTACATCTGGGAATTTTGAAAAGCTTGTTGGGCAGGGACTTTATGATGGCATTATTTTCCATAGAGTGATTAATGGCTTTATGATTCAGGGAGGAGATCCTAAGGGAGATGGGACGGGAGATCCGGGCTATGTTATTAAGGATGAATTTACGCATGCTGGGGGAAATAAGAATGACAGAGGAACTATCAGTATGGCAAATGCTGGGCCGAATACCGGTGGCAGCCAGTTCTTCATCAACTTGGTAGATAATAATTTCCTTGATAGCAGGCATCCTGCTTTTGGAAAAGTTGTATCTGGTATGGATGTAGTTGATACAATAGGTGGAGTGAAGACTGATGGGAATGACAGGCCATTGACAGAGGTGAAGATAGTACAAGCACGAATGCAGTAGCGCTCTTTCACGAGATTTATAAACCGCGTCCCTACTGAACTGTATGAAACTGTCTTTTTTTGTTGTGCTTGCTCTTCTGGTGGTTTGTGCTGGAGGATGGTATCTTTTTTCTCAGAATGTGACTA
>CAYJQF010000003.1:24406-47899 GCA_964372375.1 Candidatus Woesearchaeota archaeon | reverse complement strand
AGGAGTACGAACATTTGAATTAACGGGAGATAATTTCCGCTTTCTTGAAGGAAAAATGGTCGCTCCTGAACTGCATGTAAAAGAAGGAGAAAATGTACGCGTTGTGTTTACGAGCACTGAGGGATTCCATGATTAGGTAGTTGATGCCTTTCATGCGAGTACTGAACGCGTGCGTGCAGGCAACAGCACGTCCGTAACTTTTATCGCTGACACAAAAGGAACGTATGAATATTACTGCAGCGTTGGAAACCATAGAATGAGTGGTATGAAAGGGCAGTCAGTAGTTGAATAAGTAGCTATTTACTCTTGTGAAAGGACAGTAAAAGTATATATACTTCCTCTTGTTATAAAGAAAGAGATGATTGACTTTATCATCTCAATTCCCGAAAGGCTGTAAAGATCAGGGAAGTTACACGACCTGAAGGGCGGGCATTAGGCGTGATGCTGAACCGTGAGGTGAAACCTGCTTATTTCAGGCAGTCGTGTAACAGCTTCTTTCTCATACGTTCGTCAAAAACTTTATAAAAGGATAGAGTGTGTACTGGTATGCACTCGCGGGTTATTTGCTTCGTATTTTTGGCTTTACTCGTATGCAGCGTTGTAGTGAGTGCGAATGAAGTAGCTATTATGGTTAAAACCCATAATCCTGACCATGGAACGCTCATTCGGATACTTGACTGGAAAACGAAGAGTGTGATTGACAGCATTACGACGAAGACCAACCTCTCAGGAGATGCAAATGCTACCTATCAAACCTCCCGGGCTGAAATTGCCTTCTTAGTTATGCTCATAAAAAATGGTGAAATCGTAGAAAAGAAAGACTTTGACGGAAAAGAAACCACCAAGCCTATCGTGTTATGGTTTTATGAAGCTCCTAAGGAGCAACCTGCTCCGGTAAATACGACCAATGCTACTACTCCTGATGCCGCAAACCTAACCACTAATACGACTATCAGTAATCAGACCGCATTGACGGGTAATGCATCAACAATATCGTTCAGCTTAAAAACAATTCCTGTTTGGGTGTATTATACTATTCTCAGTGTTCTTGTAGTAGCGGCAGGCGTGTTTGTTTTCAATCGATATGGTGAAACCATGCTTGATTCTATTAAAGGCATCTCTTTTGGCAGTTCGCCTGTAAAAACAAGAGGTATGAGCCACGAAGAGAGTGCTTCTTCACTTAAGAGGAAACTGTTAGCAGCACAAGGAGAGTTGAAAGAGATTAAGAAAGAGCAACAGGTTAAGGAAGCAAAAGCACGTGTTGAGAAAGCCAGAGAAGAACTGCGCAGAATACAGAATGATAAATGGTAGCATGAAGGAATATGCCACGTTTGCAATGGGTTGTTTCTGGGGGCCACAAGCGCTCTTTTCTGCACTGCCTGGAGTACTCAAAACCAAGGTAGGCTATATCGGCGGCACCACTAAAAATCCGAGCTATGGAGAAGTGTGTTCGGGTATGACTGGCTATGCAGAAGCCGTAGAAATCGAGTATGACCATTCGAGAATAACCTACCGGCAGCTTCTTGACCTATTCTGGAAGCATCATGATCCTACTACAAAAAACAAGCAAGGACCTGATTATGGCTCGCAGTATCGTTCCGCTCTTTTTTATCATTCTTCTGAACAAAAGAAGCTTGCTGAAGCCTCAAAAGCGGCGCACGAGCAGAAGCTTGGCAAGAAGATAGTAACTGAAATTGTCAAGGCTCCAGAGTTTTACCGTGCTGAAGCGTATCACCAGAACTATCTGCAGAAAAAAGGCTTGGCAAGCTGCCACTTGTAACTAGAGCGCTTCTAAGTCTTCCTCGTTAAAAGGAGCATAGGCAATTATTTTACCTTTTGCATTATTAATTTCAACATGATACTGACCATTGGGCAAGAGAATATTAATTTTTCCCGTCATGCCTGGTGTGATAGGCTCCTCTTTCTCTTCATAATATTCGATATACTCTGGATTTGGAGCGTGAGTGAATTTTACTGCCTGGTGTCGTTTGAATTTAGTCTGCATAGAGCATTACGAACGTGCGCTATATAAGGATTATGCATCTACGCCTTGTGTTTTCTTGTTGAGAAAAAATAGTACTACTTTAGAAATGAGACGTTTAGAAACAAGTAGTTTATCGACGGGAAAATCTCGAGCATAGTAATCTTTATATAGCACGGAGCGTATGAGCAGTGATATACAATGGCTTGTGTCGTCGTTGCATGTGAAACACAAGATATTGTGGTACTACACGATGCTTTGTCCGTACTGCCAACGCCCTGAAACTAAGGTGGTTGACAAGCGAGACTTTGGAAGTATCACCAAAAGGCGACGTGAATGCTTGGCGTGTGAGAAACGCTTTAACACGCATGAAGCGGTTGAAGAAGCAAAGCTGCGCGTCATCAAGAAAGATGGCAGGCGAGAAGACTTTGATCGTGAAAAGATAAAAAGAGGGATTGAGTTGGCCTGCAAGAAACGGCCAGTCAGCACTGAAAAAATCGAGAAAATGATAACACGTATTGAAGAAAAACTGCGAAGACGGGGGAAAGAAGTACCCTCTGCTGCTATTGGAGAACTGATTTCTAGGGAACTGAGAAAAACAGACGCAGTTGCATATATTAGATTTGCGTCAGTCTATAGAGATTTTCAAGTTCCTGCAGATTTTAAGAAGGAGTTGAAGGAATTAACATGACACCCGAACGAGTAGCACAACTGAGCCTTGGTAAATTTCCTTTTAGTAGATTCTTTACGTTTGAGGGCAAGAACCTGTATCAGTATGATCTCTATGGCAATCCGCTGCGCTGGATCGCTGAAGAAGTGAAAGTAATCGATGATCAAGGGAAAGTCGTTTTTGTGCAACCGGGAGTGCAGCGTCCTGAATTCTGGAGTCCTTTAGCAGTGAAAGTGGTGGCAAGCAAATATTTTTGGGGCGACCAAGCAAAAGGAGAGCGTGAAGACAGTGTTGAAAAGATTATCGGGAGAGTAAGCAGGTTTATTGCCCGGCAGGCAATTACACAAGGCTACTTTAGTCAGGAGCAAGCACAGGTGTTACGAGATGAAATTGCGGCAATTTGCCTGCACCAGCTTGCCGTTTTTAACTCACCGGTATGGTTTAATGCAGGCATCCAAGAATACGATCCTCAAGCAGGCGGTGTCTCAGCTTGGAAGTGGGATGCAGCGACTGATAGCATCATGCCTGTATTAAAGAGTGATGATCGGCCGCAATGCTCTGCATGCTTTATCCAGAGTATTCAGGATACTATAGAGTCTATTATGGAAGTGCAGGTTGCGGAAGTTACACTCTTTAAGGCTGGCTCTGGCACCGGCACGAACCGGTCTCCCTTACGAAGCAGTAGAGAACGGCTGACGGGAGGAGGACGGGCTTCCGGTCCTTTAAGTTTTATGAGAGGGTATGATGCGTATGCAAATATTGTCAAATCGGGGGGGAAGACCAGAAGAGCGGCAAAAATGGAAATTCTGAATGTCGACCATCCTGACATTATGGATTTTATCCTTGCAAAGCAAAATGAAGAAAAGAAAGCATGGGCATTGATTGAAGCAGGCTACGGTGGAGGCATGAACGGAGAAGCGTATGGTAGTGTGTGTTTTCAGAACTGTAACATGAGTGTGCGGGCAGGTGATGAGTTTATGCAAGCAATTAAGAAAGAAGGAGAATGGCATACCAAAGCAGTAAAAGATGGAACAATTATGGACACGTACAAAGCAAAAGAGATTATGCACAAGATTGCTGAAGGCACCTGGAGGTGCGGCGATCCAGGAATGCAATTCGACACTACGGTGAATACGTGGCATACGTGCAAGAATACAGGAAGAATTAATGCAAGCAATCCGTGCTCTGAATTTATGTACTTAGATGATACGGCGTGCAACCTTGCTTCCATTAACCTCTTAAAATTCAGAACGGCTGACGGGAAGTTTGATGTTGAAAAGTTCAAGGCGGTGGTGCGGTATTTCAGCATTGCTATGGACTTGTTAGTTGATGGCAGCAGCTATCCGACTGCTAAGATCGCGCGAAATAGTAGAGACCATCGACCTTTGGGATTAGGGTATGCAAATTTGGGCGCTTTATTAATGAGCCTGGGACTGCCGTATGACTCTGATCAGGGCAGAGCGGTTGCGGCCGCTCTTACCGCCATTATGTGCGGCGAAGCGTACAAAACAAGCGCGGAAGTAGCAGCGTTAGTAGGTGCATTTCCCGCATATGCACAAAACAGAGAGCCAATGCTTGAAGTAATGCACATGCACCGAGAAGCAGTTAAGAAGATTGATGTTGAAGTGATGCCTGCTTCCTTGCGCTATTTAGCCAATGAAGCGTGGGATTGCTGGAGCGATGCTCTTGAATTAGGAGAGAAGTTCGGCTACCGCAATTCCCAAATGACAGTATTAGCTCCTACGGGCACCATTGCATTCATGATGGATTGCGATACCACTGGAATAGAACCTGATATCGCCTTAGTCAAGTATAAAGTATTATCGGGGGGAGGCATGCTTAAAATTGTCAATAGAAGTGTTCCTTTGGCACTGAAAAATCTTGGATATGGAGATGAGCAGATACAACGCATTGTCGACTATATTGACAAGCACGATATGATTGAAGGCGCTCCTGATCTGAGAATGGAACATATGCCTATTTTTGACTGCGCATTCAAGCCAGCACAGGGAAGCAGAGCAATTCAGTATAAGGGACATATTCGCATGATGGCAGTAACACAGCCGTTTATCTCGGGAGCAATCAGTAAAACCATTAACATGCCTGAAGATTCTTCAGTTGAGGATATCGCCGAAGCGTATGTCTCTGCCTGGGAGCAGGGCCTGAAAGCGGTTGCTATCTACCGGGAGAATTCAAAGCGTTCACAGCCCTTGAATACGCAAAAAACTGAAAATGAGATGGTGAAGAAACAGCCGCCTCTATTAGTCATGGCTGAGCGCAAGAAACTGCCGCAAACCAGGAAAGCATTGACGCATAAGTTTGAGATCGCCGGGCATGAAGGGTATCTCAATGTAGGCTTTTATGATGACGGCACACCCGGAGAAATCTTCCTGACCATGCATAAAGTTGGCAGCACGGTCAACGGGTTAGTGGATGCGTGGGCAACTTCAGTAAGTTTGAATCTTCAGTATGGCATTCCCGTCGATGTCTTATTCAGCAAGTTCAGGCATCAAAAGTTTGAGCCTTCCGGCTTTGTCAAGAATGGAGTACCGGGCGAGTTAGACGGTGATAGGATTGTCATTCGCACTGCTTCCTCGATTATTGATTATGTCGCCCAATACATGCTCAACAGTTTTGGTACCGGTGCTGGAAAAATGGAAATTGCACTTCCTGCAGTTGAGCAGAAGCCGCAGCTGGAAGAGCAGATGGCTATTACTGACTTTGGCCATGAAGGCTTGATATGCCCGCATTGCGGCGGACCCGCAAAACGCTTAGGCAACTGTGCGATGGTCTGTACCAATTGCAAGCAAACGACGAGAAGTGGATGCGGAGAATAACTAAATTATATTGAGGAAAACATGAATGATATCGTCCTTCAAGATAGTGCCTCTCTTACCACTCATGGCCTGTGTATTCATACTTTTATCAGACAAGCAGATATCAGTGTAAGAGGCATTGTCTGGGATATTTATTTCTGCCAGAAATGCCTGCTGCATGTACGAAAAGAACGGCCGTGCCCGTTGCATTTGAAGGAAATTTCTTAACTTGTTTAATCAAAACAGATTTGAGATACTTCTAAAACAAGCTGCTTGAACTCATCTGCAAAGGCGCTGTATGCGCCTCGTTCTTGCCTTACTACTGAAACGCCAGAGATGCCGCCATTCAGCAATGCTGCCTTCCTTTTCTGTAGCTGGTCTGCTTTACTCCGCTGCTTATGCTCTCCTACAAGAAAGAAGTGATGTGCTACCCGTGCGCGTGCAAGCCGCGCATCAAGATCACTAATCTTTCCATGATAGTGCTGATAGAGCTCGGCTTGAAGACGTTTAGTAGGCTCATTCAATGCTTCAGAAGTGAGAAATTCAGTTACATGATGAAGCGCTGGAGCATCGGGTGCTTCTCCATTTTCCGCCATAAGCGCACTTCTTGATTCACAGCCAAAATAACTGGGATAAGGAGAAAAAGTGAACGAGTATCTTTTTCCAAGCTGCTCTAGCACTTGATACAGTTTGCCAGATGCATTCACTTCTGATTTGATCTGAACAAGCGGCACTAACGTAGTACAAACATATTCTCCAGGTATTAGGAGATGGCGTTCAGGAGGTGTTGCGTCGGTGAAAAGCAAAGGAAGTAACCCTGTTTGTTCCTGAAGCTCCTTACTAAATGCGTGTGCAGTTTCCTGGTAGTTGAGCCAGGCATCGGTGACTGGATGTTCCTCTAATGCTTGTAATCTCGCTCTATACTGAGCAACCTTTACTTCAGCAAATGCATTAAGAAAAGAATTTGGTTTCTTTATTCTTTTCTTATTTTCTTGTAACCGTCTTGCTTTGTCTTTAAGTGGTAGGCGAGAAGCGCATACCGAGTGAAAGTCTCTGACTGAGCCATCAAGACAGGGGATGTGCTCAATCAGGACATCATACCTTCTTGCTTTCAAGAAAGCTGCCACCTCATCACTCTTCTTAAAACCTACTACGGCCTGCTCAAGCCCTGCTCCTTGCGCATTAATGATATAACATTCCGCTCCTGGTTTCAAGACTCGGTCGAGCTCATGCATTACTGCATCAGGATGCTCAAGATATTGCCATGAGCTTACAAAAGTTGCTGCATCAAACGTACTGTCAGAAAAAGGTAGGCGCGCACCTTGACTAAGTGTATCCAGATCAAACTGCACTTTTTCCTGTGCGAGGTTGTGCTCTAAACACACCGGCGATACATCAATAACAACAGAATCTGGATAATGTAAATACCATCCGCCTCCAACATCAAGTGCTTTTCCCTGCAAGCGTGTCCCTAAGAAATGGGCAATCAGCTGCTTTGCCTGTTCGGTAAAATAAGTCCATTGATAGCTACCATGCCAATCCCATATCTCCTGAATTGTTTTTCTCCTTTCACCATCATCAACGCTACGCATATCGTTGCCGCCGTACTCTAGTATATAAACCTTCCTTAGGATTCTACTAAAGGCACAAAGGCAAAGCCAGGATAAGTTTCTTCCTGTATGGTGCCTGAAACTTTTTTGATTTGAACAATTGTGTCATTCACCGGGGCAACCAGAATGCCTGCGTCCGTCAATTGAGATAATAAGTGGTAGGGTTTTTCTTTGCAGGCTGCTGAGAGCATAATCCGATCAAAGGGCGCTCGCTCAGCAAGCCCTTGAAAGCCGTTTCGTTGTATGATATGCAAATTGTGCTTTCCGAGCAGACGTTTTTTCGCTTGTATTGCCAGGGCTTTATGCACCTCTACCCCATATACTTGACCGTGCTGCGCAAGCTCTCCGAGCAAAGCTAAGACATACCCAGAACCTGCGCCAATTTCTAATACTTTGCTTGTTTCCTGTACATCAAGGAGAGAAAGCATGAACGCAATCGTTGATGGCTGAGATAAGGCAGAGCCGTCTTCAATAGGCAAAGCGATGTCTTCGTATGCGTACGGAATCAGATGCTCGGGAACAAACTCTTCACGCTTGACTTTGTCAAAAGCATGGATACGTGCAGGAGCATGGCCTTTCTGTTTGAGGAGCTGCAACAACTCGTCTTTGTTCATACGTTAGCTAGGAAAGACAAGTATAAAACAATTGTTGGTGTTCATTAGAGAGTTGCAAAAAGGCTGGGAGAAGGTTTATTAATATAATTAGTGAAAGCAGTGCATGTCACACTTGATTGAGCTGACGACAAGGAATTTTGAGCAGACTACTAAGGGAAAGTGGGTAATTGATTTCTGGGCTGAATGGTGCGGTCCGTGTAAAATCAGCAGCCCGCAGTTTGAAGCTGCTGCCAAAGCGGCAAAAGCAGGTATTGCCTTTGGGAATGTGGATGTTGATGCACACCAAGAGTTAGCGGAACGCTTTCAGGTACTAAGCATTCCTACGTTCCTGTTTCTGAAGGATGGGGAAGTGGTTGATAGGTTTGTGGGGGCCATTAGCAAAGATGCGATTCTTGACCGGGCGAGCGAAGCGTTTTAGATTTAATCACTTTCCATCAATGAATAGAGGTAAGAAAGTTTAAATAGGCTTTCAGACACAAAAAGCAATGTCAGAACGACAACGATTTAATGGAGATTTACCCTTTGGCGTTATGACTTCTTGTATGCCTTTTCTTGGTCTTGAACAAGTCCTTAATCTCATAAGTCGTATTGGCGGTGTGCAAGAAGTAGAATTAAGTGCAGTTGATTCTGGAGGGCTGCGTGCACAAGATAAGGCAGATCATGTCGCCAGTCATCTACCCGTGTATGATTTTATTGCTACTCCTCGAGATACTGCCTTACGATTCGCTGAGCAGTTTAATAAGAGAGAACTGGGAGTTACTCTTGGAAATTATGACCGTATTCACAGCGGTAATCGAGAACAAGACCATCGTGTCTTAGAGTATATGCTACGCGTCATCGATTTTGCTTCTGCCCTAGGAGGAAAAGACGGAGGAGCACATGGAGTCGATGTCGCGATGTTCTGGGGATGGGATAGAAGAGCAGGAATACAGGCTAATCTTGACGATGTGGTTGATAAAGTAACAATACTTGCCCGCTATGCTGTAGATCGTAATGTCATTATTACTACTGAAAATTGCCATATGCCTGGAGGATGGCCTGATGCAGATGAATCATATTTACCGCAGCAGGTAATGCGCTCTGCTGGGTCGACTCTTGCAGGAAGACTGTACATTGCACAAAAGCTTAAAGAAAAAGGAGTAGAAAATGTTGCATTTACCTGGGATCCTTCACATCCTGAAACAGAAGGAGCAAATCCGCTTGTTGAAGCTCTTCTTGCTTATGAAAAAGAAAGAATTACTCAGACTCATTTGAAAGGCCATAATCATAATATTCATACAGAGCGTATTCGCAAGGCCTATTTTGGAGGACCTGCAATGGCTGGATGGGCAGTTCCCGAAGGGGAAAGAAACGCGTTTTATAAAGTTCTAAGAAAACTTGGAGTGCCTGTCGGAGATAACATGTGGGCGCAACAGTATGGAGCAGTTACGCTTCCCGGTAATGCAGAATGTATTACTCCTGTTCCAGAACTTGTAGAAATTGCACGGGTGCATGGATTTTCAGGAAGAATGACTGCGGAAAATGAAACTGCGGAAAAGAATCTCGCTGTTGCTAGTCGCAATGAAGGAATAATTATAGATATGTATGCAAACTGCCGCGCGTATATGGCTCCGCTGCTTTGGAAGGATGGAAGTTCGTATCAAGGAAAGCCGTTTGCTCCTCTGAATGTTGAAAAGAGTGGAAGATTTGAGAAACAGCTGAGCTTCAGAGAAGCTGCAGAGACTTATAGCGGGAATTAATTATGAAATCTTCAATCATCGCCTCAGTTCATGAAGAACGTACTTGCGCGGAGCTAGCTTTTGAGCCAATTCTTGTTGGTATCTGTGGCTCAATGGGAATGATGCCTACGTATCATGCAGAGTCTGCACAAGCAAATCCGCGAATATCTGTCGCGAAGGCTGTCTATGGGAGCAGGGAGAGTGCTCTGAAAATGGCGCAATTATATGGTATTGAGAGAGCGTTCTTCCGAGATAACGATAGTGATGGACGTATATTTACAGAGTTTCTCGGTTCCCATGAACTTACTGTTATCGCAACACCTAATCACTTGCATGTACCACAAGCAATAGCTGCACTCACTACGCATAAAGGTTTTGTGTATGTAGAAAAGCCATCAGCGCACGATCTGGAAGGAGCGGTTGCATTAGAGGCGCTTGAAAAAGGATATCCTGGACGTGTTGCAGTTGTTGCTCACAATAGATTATGGAGTGGTTTACTTGAAATGAGACATATGATACGAGAAGGAGAAATTGGAGATGTTACGAACGTTGAAATACAGTATCAACAGGATTGGCAGCGCGGCGATACTTCTGTTGGGTGGAGGGCGCTCAAGGGTGTTGTTGGAGAGAAAGGAAATGAACGAGATGGCGTTATTGGAAAACTTACTGACATCGCATTTCATGCAATCGATACCTTACTCTATACCACTGGACTTGAAGTTCGTGCAGTTGCCGGCGCACATGTTGCCAATGTTGAACCGCAAAGGAAGAAAAGCAGTGGAGAGGCGTTTGGAGCAGCACATGGAGAGGGAGATTTTATTGCAGTAGGAAACGACTCGCCCTATCATAGCGATGATGTTATGTATGCTACTCTTATTTTAGCGAACAATGCGCCTGCTCGTCTTACGGTATCGCAAACTGATGCTGGCAAAAAGAATCATTTGAGCATCGGTGTGTATGGAAAAAAGGGATCTCTCTCATTTTCTACTGATAATCCTATGAATATAATAAGGAGTAGAGGAGGTCCCATTACTGAATGCATCAATTATTGCTCTCCCACACTTGGATATACTCAGACATTCCCTAAATGGCTTATAGAAGGAATAGATTTGCGGCCAAATGCTCCCTTTGGATGGCATACACCTCCCGATCATATGACCGGATGGAAAGAAGTGCATCGCAAGCAACTCCAGACGTTTGCATTGTATGCAAATCTTGTTCTGCACGATGATATTAGTGTAGATCAGCGATCTCAATTATACATGATTCCCACTGCAGCAGAAGCCGCTACGGTTATGCGAGTTATGAAGACAGTCTATGAAGCTGCGGCTCGACAACAACAATTAGCCGTTGATCATACGCGACGACAATAATTTTGCATACTCCATTCATCTCGTTCCTTCATGAGAAACTTCTTGACCTTACCTTTAAAGACTTCGCAATTATAGCTTTAACGATAACGTTTAAATAACATCCGTTGTTTCTGTTATTACGGCTCCGTAGCTCAGCCCGGTCAGAGTACTGGCCTTTTAAGCCAGGTGTCGCGGGTTCAAATCCCGTCGGGGCCATTGTCCAAAACCGCACCATTTCAGGAAAAGATAGACATTCACTTTGAAGACCTGGAAAGAAGGAAAGCATCCATACAGAAATGGAAGGTTCCAAAAGAGGTAAAGAAAGAGATTGATGAAGTTAGAGAGAAATAGTATCTCCCACTTACCAGAAAAACCCCTCTCCTCCGAGCTTTAATTTCCTATTTCATAACCCTCAAAAGCGTCTTCTTCATTTTTAACCGTATACCCTTTGTTTTTTATTCTCAAATAAGCACATTAACGAATCTGATGCTATTTTGCACTTTTAATTACAGAATATGTAACTTTTAATAAAAAAACAAAATGTGGAGCGCATACTCTTTACAGATTGACTACAAACTCTGCTATATATGCTATTTTATCGGTTTTTTACCGATAAATGATACTAAATATCTTGAGAAAAAGAATAGAAAGATTTATATATGTCTTAAGTAACATAATATTATGTCTATAAAGACATAATAGAATAATGAATATAAAACAAAGAATACTAAAGCACTTGATTGGAAACAAAGAGAAGACATTTAGCATATTAGAAATTGCCAGAGCACTTAAAACCGATTATAAGCTAGTATACACAAATGTGCATAAACTAATGAAAGAAGGAACAGTAACTGTTGAAGACTTAGGCAATACCAAAAGATGCAGTTTCTCTGCTCTATTCAATGAGGATGTTTTTATTGTAGAAAGAGAGCGAAAAAAAGAATTGCTAAAGAATAAAGATTTTCTTGTGATGTATGATAGGATATATAAGATACATAAACAATTCATCCTGCTTATGTTCGGAAGCCAAATTAAAGGGACAGCTATGAAACATTCAGATATAGACCTTCTTTTAATTGCAAATGAAGAGGAAGCAAAAGAAGTTGAAAATGCAATTAATTTGCTGCCGTATAAACTTCATTTGACTCATGTGCTGTATGAAGACTTCATTAGAATGCTAAAGAGCAAGGAATTTACAGTGGTAAGCGAAGCAATTAAAAAGAATGTGATTCTGGTTGGAATAGAGGATTTTTATAGGTTCATTGAAGATGCTGGATAAAAATAGAATCAAAGAGGCTCAGAGCAATGTTACTAGATACTTATCAGAAGGAATAATAAGAAAAGCGCAATTCAAGAATCCTTCAGTGAAGAAGATTCTTATAGATAATTGTAATGAAAGCTTGAAAGTTGCTGAGCTATTGTTCAAGAATAATAACTCCAACTTATGGACAATTGTAACATCTTACTATGCTATGTACTACATATCTAATGCTGTTCTCTACAATCTAGGATATAAAGTGGGAGAACAGATAAGCCACAAGGTTACGGCAGACGCTTTACTAGTATATGTTAGGGAGAAATTGAAACAATCTCTTTTTGAGGATTATGAAGAGGCAAAGGCAGAAGCTCTTGAATTATCAGGAAATAGGGCGAATGAGCTGCTGGAAGATTTTGATAGGGAAAGAAGCAAAAGATCACGATTCCAATATACTACGACTGAAATAGCCTTAAAGTCAAAAGCTCAAACTTCTTTAGAAAGAGCTAAGAAGTTTATAGCAGAAATGGAAAAACTTCTAAAAGAATAAATAGAAAGATTAAAATAGCAGCTTATGTTCAGGTAAGATAATTAAGGAACTAAATCTCTTCTAGAAGAAGAGGATAGATGATGCTGTTCTGCTTAAGCCCCGTCGGGGCCATTTGAAGAATATCTTCTTGCTTCCCTCATACCAGTGGTCTTTGACAAAAGGTTTAAAAAGCCATTTTTGTACCACATATTGTTCAGACTTTATCTTCTGGACACTGCCATCGCCCACTGCCTTTCCATGCATATCTTACAGCCAAAACACACCAAACTGAAACCCGATGAGGTGAAAGCACTACTTGAAAAATATAATCTCTCCATTTCACAAGTGCCGAAAATTAAACATACTGATCCGGTAGTGCCTGAAGGATGTGTTCCTGGCGATATTTTAAAAATAGAACGAAGGGAGGACGATAAAATCCATGTATATTATCGAGTGGTCGCATGATGAATAATCAGAAAAATATTCTCATTAAGAAATATCTTGAACAGCACTCGCTGGTAGAATCAAATATCCTCTCCTTTAATGATTTTATACAAAATAAAATGCAGCATATTGTAAATGAATTGAATGATACGATTAATAATGAGGAAATTGAAGTAACTTTAGGTAAAGTCAGGATTGAAAAACCAAATATTGTGGAAGCAGATGGAAGCAGCAGTATTGTTACACCGAGTATTGCCCGGTTGAGAAACCTCACGTACTCAGCGCCGGTGTATGTTGAACTGACGGTGAAATACGACGGCCAGACTGATAGTTCAGAGGTTGAAATTGGGAGAATTCCTGTTATGGTACGGAGCGCTGCCTGTACAACAGCAGGCATGAGCAGAGAACAGCTTACTGAAAACTATATGGATAAGCTTGATCCGGGGGGATATTTTGTCATCAATGGCAATGAACGCATTATGGTTATGTCCGAAGACCTGGCAGCAAACCAACCATTTATCGAAGAAGGAAGATTGGGTTTAACCTTGCGTTTGTTTTCACAGCGAGGAGCATACCGGATTCCTACCACTATCTCAGAGACAAATGAAGGCATCCTTGAACTGACCTTTAGCCGGCTGAAAAACATTCCTTTAGTGGTCGTATTAAAAGCATTGGGTATGACTAAAGAGTCTGAAATTGCAAAGCGCATTGGCTCGGAAACTGACTGCTTAATTGTGAACTTATATGAATTTGCACACGTACAAACTCCTGATGACGCCCTGCTGCTCATTGCAGAGAAAGCGGGTATCCAGGGTACGAAAAAAGAAATCCTTGATCGTATTAAAGAACGGATTGACTCCTTTTTATTGCCTCATATAGGAATGGATAAGGCCGCACGAAGTGAAAAGGCTCTTACGTTATGCAGATTAACTAAGCTGTTCCTGCGGGCTAAAGAACGAACTGATATTCGCACCGATAAAGACCACTACGCAAACAAGCGGGTTAAGCTCTCAGGAGATTTAATGTCAGACCTCTTCAGAGTTAATATTGGAATTCTGATTCGGGACATTCAGTATTCATTACAAAAAGTAGCGAAACGAAAGAAATTCTACTCCCTTAAATCTATCGCAAAATCTACCTTATTCACGCACCGGATTGAGAGTGCTATTGCTACTGGCAGCTGGATTGGAGAACGGTCTGGAGTGACGCAGAACATGGACAAAACAAACTATCTGGCGATGCTTTCTGGATTGCAACGAGTTTCTTCTATGCTGCCTGGAGAGCAGGAAAACTTTATGGCAAGAACCTTGCATCCTACTCATTATGGCAGATTCTGCCCTACTGAAACACCTGAAGGCACTGAAATTGGCTTGCGCAAGAATCTTGCCCTCTTAAGCAAAATCTCAACCGCAATTGCCGTTGATGAGAATCAAGTCTTAAAGCAACTTGCTTCCTATGGCTTAGAGCAAGAATCTGGTGATGATGTATTCTTCAATGGCCGGTTCATTGGCCTTGCTGCACAGCCTGGCGCATTTGTACAGCAGGTGCGGGCAGCGAGAAGAGCAGGCACGTTGCCTAAAGAAGTGAGCGTACGGAATGATACGTCGTTACATATAGTCACTATTTCTTCTGAGGTTGGCAGGGTACTGCGGCCGTTAGTGGTGGTAGAACAAGGTGCCAGTAAGCTGCGGGATGAACACTTAGTCTTGCTTGAGAATAATAAGATCAGCTGGACAGATCTTGTCAGAGAAGGAATTATTGAGTATATTGATGCTGCTGAAGAAGAAAATGCATTAGTCGCGTTACGTGAGGAAGATATCACACCAGACCACACCCACTTTGAAATACATCCGATTGACCTCTTTGGATTGATTACCAGCCTCGTACCCTTCGGTAACCACGACCAATCATCCCGATTGAATAGGGGTTCGAAAACCTTAAAGCAAAGCCTGGGCATTTATGCAGCCAATTACTTAGTACGCTTAGACACGGATGTTTCTATTTTACACTATCCTCAAAAGCCCTTGGTCAGGAGCTTTATCTATGATACGTTAGAAGTGTATCCTGCCGGCCAGAATATTGTAGTTGCCATTATGCCTTTTGAAGGCTATAATATGGAAGACGCTGTTGTCCTGAATAAGGCAAGTGTTGATAGAGGTATGGGACGCAGCACATACTTTAGGCCCTATACGGCAACCGAATTGCAATACGCAGGCGGCTTAGCTGATGAAATCATTGTTCCTGATAAAGATGTTGTAGGATATCGCACTGAAAATGCATATCGTTTCTTAGAAGATGATGGCGTCGCCTATCCTGAAGCCATTATGAAAGAAGGCGATGTAGTAATTGGCAAGGTCACACCACCTAAATTCTTGAGCGAGGCAAAAGATTTGAGCATACAAAGCAAAAAAGAAGCGAGCTCTGCTATCCGGCAGGAAGAGCAAGGCACGATTGATGCGGTGTTCATTACTGCTGACCAAGAAGGCAATAAGATTGCCCAAGTGAGAACCCGAGATTTACGATTGCCCGAGCCAGGTGATAAATTTTCAACACCGCACGGCCAGAAAGGCGTTGTCGGCTTGATTGCTGATGGAGAAGATATTCCCTTTACGTGCAGGGGTGTCAAGCCCGATTTAATGTTCAACCCGCATGGCATTCCAAGCAGAATGACCGTTGGATACTTAATTGAACTGCTAGCAGGTAAGACGGGAGCCATCAGTGGTAAAATCGTCGATGGAACATCTTTCTCAGGCCAGACCGTAGCAGAATTTGAAAATCAGCTGAGAGAGTTGGGGTTCAGCTACGATGGAAAAGAAACGATGTACCATGGTATCACTGGCAAGAAGATGGAAGCGAAGATTTACATCGGCAATATGTACTACTTGAAGCTCAAATATATGGTTAAAAATAAGATACATGCCCGCGCTTCCGGCAAGGTTGCACTCTTAACTAGACAGCCTATTGAAGGAAGAGCCCGAGGCGGCGCGTTACGATTGGGAGAAATGGAGCAACAAGCATTGGCAGCACATGGCGCTTCGCTCTTACTTAAAGAACGATATGATTCTGATAAGACGATGGTTCATATTTGCAAGAGCTGTGGCTCGATGGCATATGAAGATATCATCAGAAGCAAAATTACCTGCCCTATCTGCGGCGGCAGCGATGCAGAGCCTATTGAAATCTCCTATGCTTTCAAGCTCTTGTATGATGAATTACTTGGCCTGGGAATTCACACTGCCTTTGAACTAAAGAATAAATACGAACAATGAGAGAACAACATTTCAGAAAACAAGTACGCTCGCTCAAGTTTAGCCTGCTGAGCCCAGAACAGATTAAGAAGCTGAGCTCGGCAAAAGTTGTAACACCTGAATTATATGATATTGACGGCTTTCCTGTTGATGGGGGCCTGATGGATCTGCGGTTGGGAGCGATTGATCCAGGAGTGCGCTGCAGGACGTGCGGACAGCGTTTTAAGGAATGCTTGGGGCATCCGGGCAGCATCGAACTTGCACGCCCGGTCGTGCATATTAAATACATTCCGCTCATTGAGCTCTGTTTGAGAAGTTTCTGCCTCAAATGCGGGAAACTAACTTTAAGCGATGAGAAGCAGAAAGACTTGCATCCCAGTGCCCGAGCCAAGAAAGCACGAGACGCCAAGAAATGTCCGCACTGCAGTGAGCAGCTCGAGCGCATTAAGCTTGAAAAGCCAAGCACATTTATGGTTGGAAAAAAGCGGCTTTCTCCTATTGAAGTTCGTGAACGGCTTGTTTCTATTAAAAATGAAGAGCTGAAGAAAATAGGCATTAATGCGAAGAGCTGCAGGCCAGAATGGGCTATCCTTTCACTTTTGTTAGTGCCTTCTGTTACCGTCCGGCCTTCCATCACCCTTGACACGGGAGAACGAAGTGAAGATGACTTGACGCATAAACTGTCTGATATAATCCGTGCAAATCAACGACTCTGGGAAAATTTGAATGCTGGTGCGCCTGAGGTCATTATTGAAGACTTATGGGATTTACTGCAGTATCATGTTACTACTTTCTTCGATAATAATGTATCAAGAATTCCTCCTGCACGGCATCGCTCAGGCCAACCACTCAAAACCATTACTGAGCGCCTAAAGGGCAAAGAAGGGCGGATTCGTCATAACCTTGCTGGAAAACGGGTCAACTATTCGGCGCGAACGGTCGTATCACCTGACCCTTTTATCAGCATTAATGAAGTGGGCGTACCGTATGAGATAGCACGGGTTATTACTGTTGCTGAGACAGTAACTACTGCAAACATCGAAGCTATAAAAGAGCTCATTCGTAAAGGAGAAGTATATCCTGGTGCAAACTATGTGATTAGAACTGATGGCAAGAAAAAACGCATCACTCCCGAATTAAAGGAAGAATTATGCAATGAAATACAACCAGGGTATAAAATTGAACGGCATTTAAGAGATGGAGATATTGTACTCTTCAACAGACACCCCAGTCTGCACAAACAGAGCCTTATGGCACATTATGTTCGTGTATTGCCGCATCGTACCTTTAGATTGCATCCTGCTGCAGCTGCTCCGTACAATGCTGACTATGATGGTGATGAGATGAACATTCATAGCCCTCAAACTGAAGAATCGCGTGCAGAAGCGCAAGTATTGTTGAACGTAAATAATAACATTATTTCAGCAAAGAATAATATGAATTTGGTAGGTACTATTGCCGATTCAATTACGGGAGCGTACTTATTAAGTCAGGATGTGTTAACCAAAGCTGAAGCAGATCAGGTGCTTTTTGCCGCTACTATTGTCAACACTCTCCGAGCAAAACAGATTGAGGGCAAGGATGTATTCGGGCAGCTTATTCCCAAGGGCTCAAGCATTAAAGTTCCCGGGATTATTACGGGTTCCAATTCGTTTGGTACTGAAGATGGAGAGATGATTAAAGTCATAGACAAAGAATGTGGAAGAGAAGTCACCGTTGACGCCATCAATAAGGCATTTATTCTTGGTGCTATCTACCTCTCCCGAAAAGGCTACACGCTCTCAGTCCAGGACTTGAACGTTTCTGAGCGGGTAAAAAAGATGACTGATGCAGTCGTAGCAGAAGCTGAGAAGAAAACGAAAGAAATCATTGCACAGTCTGAATCAGGAGCTTTAACACTTTTGCCCGGCAGAACCTTAGAAGAATCGAGAGAAACCTATATACTCCAAATTCTCAACGAAGTACGAACAGAGATTGGCAAGCTCGTGAAGGCAAATTTCCCAGCTTCAGGTAATGTCAATAAAATGATTACTCCGGGAGCAGCAGGCAGTATGTTAAACATCACGCAGATAGGCTGTTGTGTTGGTCAGCAAAGCTTGTGGAATAAGCGTATTAGCTTTGGATATACAAACCGAACGTTATCTTTCTTCAGATCTGAAGATTTATCGCCGGAAGCTCGGGGATTTATCAAGTCTTCATTCTTTGAAGGGCTCAGGCCTAGTGAATTTTTCTTTGGCGCTATTACGGGCAGAGACAGCTTAATGGATACTGCACTACGAACTCCGAAATCGGGATACTTGTACCGCAGACTGGTATCTGCCCTGCAAGACCTGAAAGTTGAGTATGACGGCACCGTACGAGACGCTTCTGAGAATGTTATTGAATTTATCTATGGCAATGATGGAAAAGATGTGTCGCGATTACACTTGAAAGATAATCGCATCGTGCCTGGCGAGGCGATTGGCGTAGTGACTGCACAAAGCTTCGGCGAGGCTTCAACGCAGATGGTTTTACGAACCTTCCACCATGCAGGTGTCTCCCAAATGCAGATTACTCTCGGTTTGCCGAGGTTAATTGAAATTTTCGATGCCCGCAAACAACCTTCTACTCCTTTAATGGAAGTGCTGCTTGAAAAGAAGTATAATAATGAAAAAGATGCCAAGACCCTCGCTGAGAAGATAAAAGAAGTTAAGTTACAAGAAATAGCAGATGAAATTACTATAGACTTTGCAAGCAAGAAGATTGAAATTGAACTTGATGGTAAAGCATTGAAGGGAATCCATTCAGGCGCACAGAGAATAGTGGAACGGCTGAACGAGAAGGGTTTCAAAGTAAAAGGGAATGATCTCAAGATAAGTATCAGCGTTGCTGACTTGGGCTACAAGGAAATCTACCGCTTGAAGGAGAAACTAAAAAGCACGGTTATTTCCGGCATTAAAGGCATCTCACAAGTAGTCGTTTCCCAGCGCGGCAGAGAGTATGTTATTTTGACCGCTGGCTCAAACTTACAAGCAGTCAGGGAAATTAAAGGTGTGGATGCTTCTAAAACGGTATCTAATGATATCCATGATACGGCATCAGTACTAGGCATTGAAGCAGCACGAGCTACTATTGTCAATGAGATTCGAAAAGTCCTTGAATCACAAGGCTTGGATATCAATGACCGGCATTTACAATTAATTGCAGATGCGATGACTTCTTCAGGCGTGGTAAAAGGCGTAACTCGTATGGGTATTATCTCTGACAAGGCAAGCATTCTTGCACGGGCAACATTTGAGACTCCTGACAAGCAGTTTATCAATGCAACCATTCAAGGCGCCAAAGATGAACTGAAATCAGTTATTGAAAATATCTTACTGAATCAGGCAATCCCTGTCGGTACCGGCTTACCGGGGTTATTAGTACATGTCACCGGACCGCTTGTCAACAAAAGCCTGGAGAAAGGCAAAAAATAATACGGATATGGCAGTTATAGATATGCAGACCATGCGTTACATTAATCTCTTAGATAAAGTAAGCAGAGTAAAAACGACGAAATGTTTTCTCTATAATAACGCGATCGTGTTTGCGGTGCCTCGCCGGTTCATAGCACAGGCAATCGGGCCGCAGGCAGCTCATATACGAAGAATCCAGGAACAACTCGGTAAACGGATTAAAGTAATTGCAGAAGCATCAGGCAGCGCCGATGCAGGACAGTTTATTGGAGCGGTCGTTGCTCCCGTGAGTTTCCAATCTCTGGACATTGCTGACGGAGTGATGACGATTACTGCAGGCAGCGAGAGCAAAGCTGCTCTGCTCGGCAGGAACAAACGCCGGTATGAAGAGCTGAAAACCATTGTGCATGACACGTTTGGATTAGATTTACGGATTGTCTAACAACTCTGGATAGTATCACGACAATCTTTCAACAATCTGTTCACCTTCTCGTCCGTGTAACCCATGCTAATTCTTTGAATTCTTTCCATATCACGATAATTATAATGAATTATAAGAAATTTTCCAACTCCTTCTAAAATTGGGTCTGGTGATTCAACTAGCTGTTCTTTTGCCATTCCTTCAATTGCAGTAATAACTTCAATTACGTAACGCCTTAGAAACATTTTATCAGAGAGAGAGAGAGCGGAACTTCAAAAAAATATTCTAACGTCTTTCTTGCTTCACGCACTGCTTCTCTCTTATGTTTTGCCCAATAGCCCATGCTACAAGTTCAATTAACCTTATAAAAATATATCTGTTTCATCATTAAAATTACTGTTATTTCATCGCCATAGAATTTAAATAGGATGAGGAGAAGCAATCGTATGGTGTCAGAGCTGGTAAGTCAATTCTTCTTGTGGTCTCCCGAATATGTTGGAAAGAAAGAGTGCAGTGGTTCCGTTAGCACCATTCACCTTGATAGCAAAGACACGCTCCCTTTCTGGCTTTGCTCAAACAGCCTTGTACGTCTTCCGATGAGTCCTCTCCAGGCAGTACTTCTTTCTAACGGCGGCGTACAATGCAGTGTTTTCCACCGAGAAAGTTTTAGCAGAGAAACACACTATCGGCGCATTGTTCATGTGCGCGCTCCTGTACACGGTTACGTGGAACTCCCCGGCCCTCTCCTCTTTGCATTGGAAGAGAGAAGATATACTATTCCCAATGGAGATATTCCATTTATGAAAGAATTACTTTCTGAAGCCCGTTTTCTGTAACGCCTCCTAAACATTTAAAAAGCATTTCTTGTACAGAGAGTTATGGGTTTGTTAAATGCACGAAAGTTAATGAAAGACAGCAGAAAGTTTAGATGGCGCCAGACTGCATATAAGAAACGCATGCTGGGACTGAGGGAAAAAGCTGATCCGCTCGAAGGAGCGGCACAGGCACGAGGCATTGTCATCTCAAAATTCCAGAAAGAAGCAAGACAGCCGAATTCTGCCATGCGAAAATGCTGTAAAGTGCAATTGATAAAGAACAGTATTCAAGTTGGCGCATTCATTCCCCGGAATTTGGCACAGAGGTTTGTTGATGAACATGATGAAGTCATTATTGAGCGGATTGGCGGCAGAATGGGAAGATCGAAAGGAGATATTCCGGGCATCCGCTTTCAGGTTATCAAAGTAAATGAGCAGCCCTTACACCTGCTGGTCAAAGGCAAGATTGAGAAGGGAAGAAGATAACTATGGATAGAGATAGTTTAACTCAAGAGGTTAGAAATGATGTTCAAAGAATAGGTGTAACTGATAATGCTAAAAGAAGAAGTGTAACTGTTTACTCTTCAAGAAGAAGTGATGTGAGAAGAATGGAAGATGTTGCACTACATTCTCTTGGAACTAATACAGGAGTCATTTACCGAGAAAAAACAATACGCTCTTTAATGGAGTGTAGAAATTAATATGACAGAGCAAAAAGCACGTGTTGAGTTCAAAGTGTTTGATATGTATGATATACAAGAAGTTAAGGTGCATGATTCTGCACTGCAACCGTATGTGGCACTCACTCCCAAACTGCTGATAAAATCCCACGGACGACGCAATTTTAGCAGTCTGGGCAGTATAAAAGTGCATATTCTTGAGCGACTGGCAAATCATCTGCAGGTTCCTGGGCATGTGGGTAAAAAGCACAAGATTATTACGAGCTCAAGCTCAGGCAAGTACAATCGCACCATGGACACTCTTCTGAAAACCTTACAGATTATTGCTGCTAAAACGAAGCAGAATCCAGTACAAGTGCTTATTAGTGCTATTGAGAAGGGTAGTCCAAGAGATGAGATTACCGTCATTGAGCAGGGAGGAGCGAGGTATCCACAAGCAGTTGACTGCTCTCCAGTCAGGAGAATTAATTTAGCCCTCCGCTGGATGGTGCAGGGAGCGTATGGCAAAGCTTTTGGCAAGAAAAAGAAAATGGCCGATACGCTTGCAGATGAAATTATAAAGGCAAGCGAAGGCAGCATGGATAGCTATGCCTTTTCAAAAAAGAATGAGTCAGAAAAGCAGGCTGATAGTGCGAGATAAACAGCGAAATATTTAAATAAGTGAGCTCACTTAACTTGATATGACGAATATAACGCTCTCTATTGAAGAAGGAATATATAAGCAGATGCACAGATATTCAGAAATAAAGTGGAGTGAATTTGTCAGGAAAGCAATAAAGAAGCGCTTAGAGGAACTATCATTCTTAGAAAAATCTCCTGAACAAGAGAGCATATTTACTATGCTCGCATCAGAAGAAGTCCTGAAGAAAGAATGGGATAATTCTGCTGATGAGCGGTGGGACAATGTATGAACAAGGAGAAATCGTGCTCATACCTTTTCCCTATTCAGATTTAACTGCCTCAAAATTGAGACCTGCTCTCATCATTTCCAATAGAAAACTAAACAGAACAGAGGACAGAATCTGCTGTTTAGTTACCAGCAACGAAACTAAAGAAGGCATCTCAATCGGAAAGGAAGACTTTGACTTGGGAAGGCTTCCCTTCAAGAGCTGGATAAAACCACATAGATTATTTACTGTCAATAAAAAGATTATCAGAAAACAGTTATGCACTATGAAAAAGACATTCCATACAAAAGTTATTGCCGGAATTAATGAATACTTTAAAGCTGACAGCACGAGATGAATTATATATTTTAGAACCTATTTATTTTTATACTTGATTTGTGGGAGGACTTGAATGGGTCCAGAATTAAAGCCAAAATTTGTTAAAGTTGATGAAGCAAGAAAAGAAGTTGTGTATATAATAGATCAGTTTGAATGGTTTGGTGAAGGGCTGGATTATGGAGAAGTACCTCCAAATGTCTCAAGAAAGAGCACAGTACATTTTGTATTTCCACACAGTGAAGGATTGTCCAGCGCTCACCTTTTCGTTATAGGAAGTGGAAACTATACGTGCAGAGCTTACTTTTCCAGTTTTAATAAAGAAGGAAAGAGCTGTATATGGGATATCTTTAATTATGATTGTGAAAAAAGCAGAAAAAAGCATAAGTTCACACCTGTCAGAGAGTCAGTACATGAGATAGATAATAGAACTTTTACCACAGTTGTAACTCCTTTTTTGCATAGCGGAGAATATCCACACGATTTTGCAAGAGTGTATCGCTTCCCTATTTTTGGCTCAGAGACTCTTGAAGTAAGAGCGCAAAGAACAGAACCGCAAACCGGCGACTGGCTGAGTGTTTCTTTTCTGCCTGATGCAAGAGAAGGCGAGCCATATGGGCTTGTTAAGATCATGCGAACTGCTGAGAACAGAAGCTATCGCTGGTATTCCCCACAGCTTGAAG
>CAYJQF010000003.1:0-24306 GCA_964372375.1 Candidatus Woesearchaeota archaeon | reverse complement strand
ATCATGCGAACTGCTGAGAACAGAAGCTATCGCTGGTATTCCCCACAGCTTGAAGTATAAAGGTTTAAAAAGTATTTTTTGTATCATTCTATATTCCGCTTTTTACGGAGAATTATATTCATGGCAGAGAAAGAAACAAGCTTGAGAAAAATTGAACGATTGACTAACAATCAGAAAAATATCAGAAATGTAGCGACGAGTGCGCACATACACCACGGAAAAACAGCCTTCACTGATAATCTGTTAGCAGCAGCCGGCTTAATGGCTGCAAAGAATGCTGGAGACTTGGAAGAAGGCATGACTACCTGGCAACATGCAGATGAACAGGAAAGGTTAATGACTGTTGATGCGGCAAATGTAAGCATGGCACATGAATTCCAAGGCAAAGAATATCTAATTAACCTTATTGACACTCCAGGACATATAGATTTTGGAGGAAATGTAACAAGAGCAATGAGGGCTATTGATGGCACTTTTGTACTGATTTGCGCGGTAGAAGGTATTATGCCGCAGACCGAAACAGTATTGAAACAGGCATTGCGTGAGCGGGTAAAACCAGTATTATTCATTAATAAAGTCGATAGGCTCATTAAGGAATTAAAATTGACTCCTGAGCAGATGCAAGAGCAGTTTGAAAAAATAATTAATAGTTTCAATAACCTGATTATGCAGATTGCCGAGCCGGAATATAAAGAAAAATGGAAAGTAAGCGTGCAGGATGGCAGTGTTGCCTTTGGCAGTGCACGGGAAAATTGGGCGCTCTCGCTTCATTTCATGAAGAAACGGAACATCAGCTTCAAAGACATCTATCAGATTTATGAAATGCCTGAAGAAAAAAGGAAAGAGTGGGTGTGGAAAAATGCTCCCCTGCATGAAGTTATCCTTGATATGGCAGTCAAGCATTTGCCCAATCCAGTCGATGCCCAAAAATACCGGATTCCGAAAATCTGGAGAGGAGATATCGAGAGTACGTTCGGCCAGGATCTATTGAACTGTGACCGGAAGGGAGAAGTTGCATTTGTCATTACGAATATTGCTATCGATAAACGATCAGGAAAGGAAGTTGCCGCAGGCAGGTTATATTCAGGAACGATAACCAATGGTATGGAAGTGTACGCCAATAATGTAAAGAAGAACTATCGGTTACAGCAAGTTTTAGTGTACAATGGCATCAAGCCTGAACAGCTGGAAAGTGTTCCTGCAGGCAACGTACTTGCTTTGGTAGGATTAAATACTGATGTAGGAGACACGATAACTGAGCACGAACAGACACCGTTTGAAGAAATTAAGCATATTTTCCAACCTGTTATTACTAAGAGCATTGAAGTGGTGCGCTCTTCTGATTTGCCCAAGTTAATTGAAGTATTGCGAAAGGTAGGTAAAGAAGACCCGAGCTTGAAGATTGAAATTAATGAGGAGACAGGCGAAAACTTAATGTCGGGCATGGGTGAACTGCATCTGGAAATCATTGAAGGAAGAATCAAGAATGAAAAAGGCCTTGAAGTAAAAATGGGCAGTCCGATTGTGGTCTATCGGGAAGGCATTGCAAAGCAGTCGGTGGAAATAGAATCGAGAACGCCGAATGGGCATAACATCTTATTCATCAGCATGGAACCTTTAGAGAAAGAAGTGTATGATGCAATTGAGCGAGGAGATGTGCCGGAGGGCAGACTCAAAAAGAAAGCAGAAGATGTCTGGAAGAAACTACAAGCCTTAGGAGTAAGCAATGAGGAAGCAAGGCAATATCAGGAAATCTATAAGGGCAACGTGTTTGAAGAGCGAACCAGAGGCCTGGTATTATTGCCTGAAGTGATTGAATCCATTATTGACGGGTGGAGATTGGTGGTTGACGGCGGGCCGTTGGCAAAAGAACCTATGATGAAGACCAAAATTGTCCTGCATGATGCGAAACTGCACGTGGACCACATGCACCGAGGACCAGCTCAGATTTACCCGGCAGTCAGACAGGCAATGTTTGATGCATTGCGCAAAGGGGGAGCAGTATTGCTTGAGCCTATCCAGACACATCTCATTGAAGTGCCGGTTACATTCATGGGAGCAGTAACTTCCTTAATCGGGCAAAAGCGAGGAGTGCTGATTAATGTGCAACAGGAAGGCAATGATACGTTCATTAAGGCGAAAATTCCTGTGGCAGAAATGATTGGGTGGAGCAACGACCTGCGTTCTTCCACAGAAGGCAGAGGTGTCAGCAGTCTGATGGATCAGGAATTCCAGAAGACTCCAGGAGAATTGCAGAATGATGTTATCCGGAAGATTAGGCAGAGAAAAGGATTGGCGGAGAACCAGTAGAGCGATTCTGTTATCTGCTTAGTAGTATCAAAAACACGATGTGCCACCACGGCTTAAACCTCAAGAACAGAGTTCTTGATGGCCGTCAAGGATTGGAAATCCTTGAGGAGTGTGGTTTTCTGTCAAGTTCCTTGACATAACAAAATATAAAAAGCCTTACTTTAGCTATTTTTAATGGAAGGAACATGGGAGTATTCGCGGTCCGATTTTCTCAACGACCTTGTTTTTAGCATTGATTCTGAGCGATGCTCCTTGAGCGCCTCTTTAGCGCCAAATGTGCCGGAATTTCTAGAAGCGAGAAAAAAATCACGGGACGGACTTATTACAGAGATATTTCCTAATGCATTAAAAGGTAAAGTTCCTGAAGGTTTTGATGAAAAGAGGTGGAGAGATACTGCATGGACTGGAGCTATGATAGAACTATGCAGACGAAACGGCATCATTCCTTTCTGGGGGCTCAGATGGGATTATGAATTAAGACAATTTAATGAGCCTAGCCTTGAATATTGCGGACCAAGTGTCGATTGGATCACTCAAGACCCCAAAAAAACCCTTACTGCTCCTATCTTTCTGTGCGGAGATGAACATACATGGTATAATCTCTCTTTCAATGTTGCTCAGGGAAAGGAAAGCGTTGATAGAGTTAAGTATGCAATCGTCTCACTTCTCAGAAAAGAATATGTCGTTACCTCTGTTCATGCGCAATTAAATAGATGGATACGGGGTGGAGAATATTTTGATACAGAAGAATGTGATGCTGAGATACATGCTTATAATGGAAAAATCAGCATGTATGGAAAAGCGATACCAAAAGACTTTCATCCAGACAAGGTTCCAAGATGGGATACAAGAAAACAAGAACCAAGAGAAAAAATGGATGGATTACAAGCGCTTTTGATATAATCAATTACTTGTAACTAAGAGGCAGGTTCTTACAACAAAGTATAAAAAGCGGGATTTATCAATGTTTGATGCAAGAAAGAGAGCTTACCTATCGAAATGAAATGGCGTGGGGGGCAGCTGTTTCAGCACTTGTAGAAAGATTACAAGGACTGGGAGAAAATCTCTCTCCTTTTGAGAGTGACTCTCTCACAGAGAGATTCTATTACATTGTCCTTAGAAAAAGCCGGAAAGGCGTTCCTCATCCTGATGAATTAAATCTGCTTAGAGAAAGATTAATCAGCATTTTTAGCTCCTTGCCTACTGGCGAATTGATACCTGGTCAAACTCTTGTAGACAAGCTCGATGGAACTTATTCTTCAAACAAAATTCAAGGAGTGATGCGTACATTAGGTTCTAGACATGGAATCGCTAGAATTCGCTTAGATCATGCGTATTGGCTTAAGCCCATAATAAAAGAAACGTTAGCACTACCGAAAAATCTAGAAGAGTTAGACATTACTTCTACTAAATCTAGCCGAGAGCATATTGTTAGAAGCTTTAGAAATCTTGGCTATTGTGTCTCACCAGAATCAGATTTACAAGAGAGTATCTGGACTCTATGCCTGAGGGAGATTTATGAAAGCAAACATGAGTGGTGTAAACAGCTTCATAGCAAAGCTGATGCCTGGCGCAGAGATGGAAAGCCTCTTTTTGATGAAATTGTTAAAAGAACTGGAATGCCAACTATTCATCTGAAGGGTACCTATTTTAATGCCTTCGTTGCTTATCATCCGCAAATGATTATTCAAGCCCAAAGACTGAGAATTGCAGGGAATCAATAAGCATATCCCTCTAACTCTTTTTTCAACAAAAAGATTTAAATACCCTCTCAAATAGAGAAGAATACTTTTACGGATTACAATGGCAAAACAAAAACCAATCCTGAATGTGGTGTTCGTTGGGCACGTTGACCATGGAAAATCAACTACTATAGGCAGGCTTATGTTCGATTCCGGCAAAGTGAGCCCTGAGGAATTGGAAAAGCTGAAGGCTGAGGCGCAGAAGCATGGAAAAGCAGGGTTTGAGTTCGCCTTCGTCATGGACAAATTCAAGGAAGAGAGAGAACGGGGAGTTACTATTGACTTATCCTATCAAAAATTACTCACTAATAAGTATGAAGTGACTATTATTGATGCTCCGGGACACAAAGACTTCGTCAAGAATATGATTACGGGAGCAAGCCAGGCTGATTGCGCCTTCTTAACCATTTCTGCTAAGGATGGTGTGCAGCCACAGACGAAAGAGCATGTTTGGCTGTTACGAACTATGGGTGTTGGGCAGGTGGCAGTCATTATCAACAAAATGGATACGGTTGAATATAAGGAAGATGCATTCAAGAAAACGGTTGCAGATGTTTCTGCTGTATTAAAAATGGCAGGATACAAGCCCGAGTCTATCACCTTCATTGCTGCTTCTGGCTTTAAAGGAGATAATGTGGTTAAGAAATCTACCAACATGGCTTGGTACAAGGGACCTACGATACTAGAACAACTAGACTTGTTTGCACAGCCTGAAAAACCAACAACGTTACCATTGCGTATGCCTTTACAAGATGTGTATGAGATTACTGGCATTGGAACTGTCCCTGTTGGTAAGATTGAGACTGGAATAATGAAAGTTGGCCAGAAAGTGCTTATTCTTCCTGGAAGATCAGGCAAAGGTGTTGAAGGTGAAGTCAGAACAATAGAAATGCACCATGAACAATTACCTCAAGGTGAAGCAGGAGACAATGTAGGTATCAATATTCGAGGCATCGGCAAGAAAGATGTGGCTCGGGGCGATGTCGTATGTGATGCTGCAAAGCCTGCAACGATTGCAGAAGAGTTTGTTGCACAGGTCGCTGTTATTAGCCACCCAACGGTCATTGCCAAAGGCTATACGCCGGTATTCCATGTGCATACCGCACAAGTGCCCTGCCAATTCATTGAACTGATTGAGAAGACCAGCCCCGATGGCGTTACAGCAAAGAATCCTGATTTCCTCAAAAATGGGGATGTTGCGAAAGTCAGAATCAAGCCGATTGGAAATCTCGTGCTTGAAACACAAGCAACCAATCCGCATATGGCTCGTTTTGCAATCCGAGATGCCGGAGCAACCGTAGCCGCTGGTGTCTGCATTGAAATTAAGGCAAAGAAACTGTAAGTTTCTTTATTCTTTAATAAAGAGTTCGCTAATCACTAACATATTCTCTCCAAAGATAATTAACAAATCTTTTATTTCTTGTTGTATAATAAAGTATTATAGGATAGCATAATACTTATAAACATCTTTCATTAGAGAAATGAATGAATACAGGAGACCTTTCTCGGAAAGAGGTAGAAGCAAAACTTGCAGTGGTTGGGGATTATGTGAAGATGGACTATCTGCAACAATGCCTGAAGAAGAACCTTGATTTTGACACCAGAAAATATGTACTAGTAACCTTGTCTTCCATTTATGAAAGCAGGAAGATGTTCTTAGAAGCAGGAAAATTAATTAGGAATGCTGCTGAAATCAATACCACTTTTGAGGGCAAGATGAATGATTTTATGAAGTCTGTAGAACTGTTTGTGAAATCAGGCAACTATGACGATGCTGATATTTCTTTTGCAAAAGCATTGGCATGCGCCAATGAAATGCAGAAACCTCACTTAAAGGCGCGGCAACGAGCGTTTTACAAGACAGCAGGACAAGAGTATATGGGTAAGGACAAGCGCAAGCATGCTATGGATGCATATGAAAAACTCTGGAGTTTAGATCTGGCACCTGACGAAAAACAAGAAGTACGTTCGGTATTGATGCAGTTGTATGAAAAGCTTGGAAAGATAAAAGAATTCTATGCGTTGCAGCGTTCTCAGTAAATAATCTCTCGCAATCCATGAAGTATGAGAAGAAGACTAACCTTAATTAGTTTACTCCTTTTCTTGCTGGACGTGGTATCTCAACAGTACTCTTCTGATACGGAGACAAAAATAAAAGAAAAGCCTCCCCTATGAGGCGTGAAAAGCATTATTCAGAGACTGAATCAAGTCCTTCAAAGAGCTCATCATCAAACTCAGCCTCTTCGATGTCCTCGAAGTCTTTTTCTTTGTATACCTCTTTTTTCGCCATGCTCTCTTTCCTCTCCTCTGATGCAGGGGTTTATAAACATTTCTCAGGGTTACCGACGATATCTCCCAGCCGATCTACAAGCGCAACCTTTATATAATCCTTGAAGGCTAGATTACATGCACGTACTTCTATTCAGAAAGTTTTAAATAGCATCAGTTCCAGGGAGTACAGTAGGAAGGAATATCTTAAAGAAAAGTCATATTCACGTCCGTGTTGGACATCTTTTACCCCTTTTCTTTCTACACTGAGCGAAAGCTCATATGAACCGCTCGAAAGAGCAAGGAATAGTAATGGCGAAAATAAGCCCCGTATCAATCAAATATATGGTCCGCGCCTCCTTCAAAGCAGAAGGCCCACTTGAAAAGCCTGATGTCATCGGCGCTATCTTTGGGCAGACTGAAGGCTTGTTAGGCTCCGAGCTTGAAATGCGTGAATTACAGAAAGAAGGTAAAATCGGACGAATTGAAGTTGAGCTAGAAACAGTAGATGGAAAGAGCGTGGGGGAAATTAAGCTGCCGAGTGCATTAGATAAGTCTGAAACCACAATAATTGCTGCTGCTTTAGAAACCATAGACCGTATTGGACCAACTGAGGCTTCTATCCAAGTACTCACGATAGAAGATGTGCGAGGTACTAAGCGAGATTTTATTATAGATAGGGCAAAGAAACTTCTTGAAGGGTTAGATGAGGAAGGAAGTACTTTTGGTGAGATGTCCAAGACTTTGAAGGAAGAGAGCAGAGCAGCAAAGCTACAAGAATATGGTGAAGAGAAGCTGCCCGCTGGAGACGTATCTGGCAAGGAACTTATCGTTGTGGAAGGAAGGGCAGATGTCATTACCTTATTAAAGAATCGAGTGAATAATGTGATTGGCATGAACGGCACGAAGCTGCCCGCGGAAATAGCGCGATTAGGCGAGCAAAAAGAGCTGATCTTGTTTATTGACGGCGACCGGGGAGGCAGATTGATTGCTCAGAATGTCATCAATAATGCGAAAGTCACGTATGTTGCTATTGCTCCTGACGGCAAGGAAGTTGAAGAACTGACTGGTAAAGAGATTCTCATCGCCTTGCGGAAGCGTTTGACCGTAAGTGAGTTCTTTGCATTACAGCATAGACAAAGCAGGTATGAGCGCTCGGAAGAGTCTGCTACCGCTGCCGTACCTTCTCCTGGATTTTCAGGCGATGCGAAAGAAGCATTGCGGAAGATATATGGACGTGTGAAAGGCACGAAGAACGCACTGGTACTTGACAGCAGCATGGATGTCATCAGACAAGTTTCAAGCAAGGAGATTACGAGAACCTTACTGGGAAGCAGAAAACCTATCTTTGCACTCGTCATCGATGGTGCTGCAACTGCCTCAACGATTAAGGCATGTGATGAACGGAATGTCCAATACTGCGCTGCAACCACCTTTGGAAGCACGGACGCTGCCAAGGTGCACTTAGTCAGCTTGTAACGAAGAGTACTGAACTTCTACTCTCTGCCTGCTTAATTCTTTTAAGAATAAATTGTACTCTCTTCTCAACAGTGTCAAAGGGTACAATGCATGGTCTATAGCCAAACTGCTTATAGAACCTGACAATCTGCCGGTGAATCTGTAAAGACTTGGTGTACGACTCTCTGCGAACGGTATCAGTTGCATACAATCTCCGAGGAAGTGGGTGCATAATATATACATACTCATAGGTAAGAGATGCTGCCTGTTTGAGCATTGCCTTGGTAATCTTAATTTTTTCGAGCTTCAGATAGCTAAATCCAGAAATAATGCCGCGATCAAAGAAAATAAGCTTGTCTTTTTTTCTTGATGCTTGCTGATACTCTTTAAGAGAAAGGTTCCAGATTGCTCGCTGGATGCCGGCGAGCTGCTTCTTGGTGAGATGGGTGTTCTCCCGATATTTCTTTCTATGAAGGACAATGCGGGCTGCTTCAGGCTTGACGTTATACTTCCTTTTTCTAAGTGCTTTGATTACTGATGTTTTACCTGTGCCTGGACCGCCGTCAATCACCACTCTCATTGTCTAAGAAAGAAAAGAATCTATATAAAACTATAGTGAAAGACATGCCTCTTTCCCTACATAGCCAACGACAAGAAGAACATCTATTTTAAGTCATTGGCTATAGTACAACAAATCTTATTAAGTGTGTTTTCATACCTAGAGCATGGCTCCTTTGCCTTTAGCACGAATTCAGGCACGTATGCAAGAACTGAAAGAGTGGAGTCTGGAAGGGAGTGCACTCATGAAAGAGTATTCGTTTCCCGACTTCAAAGAGACGATGATATTTGTGAATAATGTGGCAGAACTTGCAGAGAACATGCAGCACCATCCTTCTTTCCTAGTCAATTATGATCAGGTGAGGATTACCATCACAACACATTCAGAAGGCGGGCTCACCGACCTTGATTTTGCCCTGGCAAAGGCGATTGATGAGCTCGCATCATTTAAATAGAAGCTAGAAATACGAATGCTATGCTCTGGCCCATTGAAATACTTGCACTTCCTGTCGGTCTCTTGATTGCACACGCATGTAAAGATGAACTGAAACAGGGAAGAGCGTGGTTTAAGCGCATTATCTTTTTTGGAATACTGGTATGTGTTGGGTTTGCGCTCTATGGAGCAGAAGCAGCATCGCTCACCTCTTTGTTCCTTAGTATCATCGCGCTTATCTCTTTGCTAAGGAGTTATTACGTATGATAGAAAAAGCAGTCATTCTCGCAGGCGGCCTGGGCAAACGTATGCAAGAGCCAGCTCCTTCTGCATTAGATGCTCCAACGAATGAACTTGCCAGCAAAGGCCTTAAGTCATTTATTCCTATTGGAGGCAGACCCTTCTTGGATTACAGTATCGGTACTTTAATGGAAGCAGGCTATACAAAGATCTGCTTGGTTCTTGGTATGCACAGTAGACCAATAGAAACGTATTATCTCGGCAAACAGGATTCTCTTAAACAGCGAGGTGTAGCGCTTGCATTCGCTTATCAACGGGAACCGCTTGGAACTGCTGATGCTTTGCAAGCCGCTGCTGCGTTTGTAGGCAGTGATGAGTTTTGTATGATTAATGGCGATAATCTCTACCCTGTGCACGACCTCAAAAGATTACGAGAAGCTCCTTCCGGATCCTGTTATATGATTGGCTATGACAAGAATGCTTTGGTAGCAAACAGTAACATTCCTGCTGAACGCATCGCGCGATTTGCAGTCGTAGTATGTACGGATGGGCTATTGCAAAACATTATTGAAAAACCAGAACACGCTGAGCAGTATCAGCAGGTAAGCATGAATTGCTTCAGATTTACTCCGGCAATTATAGCCGCGTGTGCTCGTATTCAACCGCATCCTGTCAGAGGCGAATATGAGCTGCCCAGCGCAGTATCCTTTTTATTAGAAAAGGGTATGCTGTGCAAAGTGCTTCCGTCTTATGAGAGTGTGCTTGATCTTACTGGAAGGGGAGATATTGAGGCGGTGCGGGAACTATTAGGCGGCAGGAAGCTTACGTGGTAACCTATAAAAAGCTAGAGAAAGATTCATCAGTATGATAGACTTGAAACATGCCAGCGAACAAGAAATGCATACCTTGCACTTCTGGAAAAGCGAAAAGATTTATGAAAAAGCAGTACAGAAAAATAGCAAGGGCAAAGCATTCTATCTTATGGATGGACCACCATATGCAACCGGCAATATCCATATTGGAACTGCATTAAATAAAATTCTGAAAGATATTGCTCTGCGCGTTAAAAGACTACAGGGATACGCGGTGTTTGATAGGCCTGGTTATGACACGCATGGAATTCCCATAGAATTTCAGGTTGAGAAGGAAATTGGCTCAAAGAATAAACAAGACATAGAGAGATATGGAGTTGAAAAGTTTATACAGAGATGCAAAAAATTCGCAACCCACTATATAGGCACTATGAACGCACAATTTATGAATTTAGGTGTATGGATGGATTGGAATACTCCTTATTTAACTCTAGACAATGCCTATATTGAAGCGATTTGGTCTGCATTTAAGGAAGCTGAGAAGAAAGGATTGTTGTATCTTGGAAAATATCCAGTACATGTATGCACTCGGTGCGAAACGGCGGTCGCGTACAATGAGATTGAGTATGGGAAACAGAAAGACCTGTCTATTTTCGTCAAATTTCCGGTAAAAAAGAAGAAAAATACTTTTTTAATCATATGGACTACAACACCCTGGACGCTTCCTGGAAACACAGGAGTTATGGTACATCCAGAGGTTGACTATCAGGAAATAGAAACAAAAGAAGGAGAACATTGGATTATTGCGAAAGAGCTCGTTCCTTCTTTTATGGCAAAGCTAGAGCGAGAATTTACCGTAAAGAATGAATATAAAGGAAAGAAGTTGGAAGGCCTAGCGTATGAGCATCCTCTTGCTCACTACTTGCATTTGAAGATTAAGAATGGATATAAAGTTGTTTTATCGGCGAGGTATGTGACCACTCAGGAGGGGACCGGCCTGGTGCACTGCGCTCCTGGACATGGAAAAGAAGACTTTGAAGTTGGAAGAGACTATGGGTTAGACATGCCCAGCCCCGTTACGATTTCAGGAGTGTTGACTGAGGAAGCAGGAAAATACGCCGGAAAAAAAGCCAGAGAGGTTGACAAGGAGATTATTGCAGACTTGAAAAAAGATGGCTCGTTGATAGATGAACGTATGTACGAGCATGAATATCCGTTATGCTGGAGGGACAAATCTCCTTTGTTGATGATTTCCCAACCGCAATGGTTTCTTAAAATTTCTAAAATACAGAAAAAGATACTGAAAGAGAATGAAAAAGTAAACTGGGTACCTGATTGGATGAAGCTACGGATGAAAGCCTGGCTTGAAGGAATAGGCGACTGGCCAGTCTCAAGGCAGCGATACTGGGGTTCTCCCTTGCCTATCTGGTGTAACGAAGAAACAGGAGAAAGAATAGTGGTGGGAAGTATAGATGAACTGAAAAAGTTATCTGGGGCAAAGAAGATAGAGATGCACAAACCAGGAATTGATGCTCTTACCATTACAAGCCCGTCTGGAACATTATTGAAAAGAGTTCCCGAAGTATTAGATGTTTGGTTTGATTCAGGGGTATCGAGCTGGGCAGCATTAGGATATCCGAGAGAAAAAGAAAAGTTCAAGAAATTCTGGCCAGCAAACATTAATATTGAAGGAAGGGATCAGATACGAGGCTGGTGGAATTCTCAGCTTATTCTGTCTGAAATTGCCTTTGGCAAAAAACCATTCGATACCGTAATGGTGCATGGAATGGTATTAGATGTAGGAAAGAAAAAAATGTCAAAGTCTTTGGGAAATATCATTGATCCTGAGCATATAATAAGTACGTATGGGAGAGATTACTTACGATATTACCTTGCAAAATTCTCAAAAGGAGAGGACTTCTCGTTCAATGAAGAAGAAATGGTTGAAATACGCAAAGTATTAAGTATTCTACTCAATACCCATGCCTTTGTAGATCAGCTTCAGGAAAAAAAGCAAGTTAAAGAAAAAGAAGATGACTGGATACTCTCTCGTTACAACACATTAGTAAAAGAAGTGAGTGAAGCCTATGAAGCATATACGTTTACCACGGTTGTCCAAAAAATTGAAGACTTCATAGTGAACGATTTGAGCAGAACCTATATCCAGATGATACGAGAAAGAAGTGATGAAACGTATTCTGTCTTACACCCTATACGTATTGGTTTGCTTAAGCTGCTTGCGCCTCTTATCCCTTTCTTATCAGAAGCGCTCTGGCAAGAATTGAGAAAAAAAGGAACGGTACAAGAGGAAAGTGTGCACTTAAGTTCTTTTCCAAAAGTTGATGAAAAGAAGATTACTCCGTCGCTTGAAAAAGAATTCGCTCTGGCTTTGCATATTGTTGAACTTGGCCTGGCAGAACGGGACAAAGCAAAACTAGGCCTGCGATGGCCTCTTGCTCAAGCACTGGTAACCTCGAAGAACAAGCTGTCGAAGGACATGCGAGAAATAATCGCACGACAGTTGCAGGTTAAGAAAGTAGAAGTTACACAAGGAGAGCGCCTGGAAGTAGCACTAGACACTATACTCACGCCCGACTTAGAAGCAGAAGGCTACTCCCGGGAATTAGCAAGAAAAATCCAAGCGACACGGAAAGAAGCAGGCCTTGAAAGAAGCGACCGCATAGCCCTCGAGATTTATGCGGATAATTCTCTTTTGGCCTATTTCAAAAAACATATCGCTTTTCTGAAAGAACGCGTAAACGCAAGCAAGGTCGTTTTTTCCGATGATAAGCTACCAAGCGGTGCGATTGTCTCTACTATACGAGAGAGAAGAATCGGCATAAAATTTCGTAATTCTAGAATAGTGCAAGCAGAAAAGATTTAAATACTCTCATGCTTAGAGAAGAGAAGAGGTCGAAAAACTGAATGATAATCAAAGAAGAATTTTTAAGCAGGCTGCGGAAGATTTTTGACCTCAACCTCTATGAAGCAAAGGTTTGGACCGCTCTGCTGTCCCGGGGCGTCTCAACTGCTGGAGAATTAAGCAATATTTCTGACGTACCGAGGAGCAGAACCTATGACATCCTGGAAAGTTTGGAGAAGAAAGGATTTATTGTGATGAAAATTGGCAAGCCCATTAAGTTCGTTGCCTTAAAACCAGAAGAAGTGGTTGAGCGGGTGAAGAAAAATCTGATTGTAGATGCACAGGAGAAGTCAAAGCGCCTTGAAAAATTAAGAAATGATGAAGTGCTTGACGAATTGACCAACTTATTTACGAATGGCATCAAGTTTGTTGAGCCTTCAGATCTTTCAGGCAGCTTACGAGGCAGGCAAAATATGTACAATCATCTGGATATGATGATCCGTTCTGCAGAAAAGAGCGTTACTCTCGTTACTACTGCAGATGGCTTGAACCGAAAGCTGGAAATTTTACTGCCTGCGCTGGAAAAAGCTAAAAAACGCGGTGTGAGCATTAAAATTGCCGCTCCTTTGAGCAGCGAAAATATAAAGATTGCGAAGGAATTTGCCAAGGTTGCTGAGGTTCGAGGTGTGAAAGGCCTGCAGGGGCGATTTGCCATTGTTGATAGTAATCAAGTCATGTTTATGCTCCTTGATGACAAATCAGTGCACCCCAATTATGATGTGGCAGTCTGGCTTTCCACTGAATTCTTCGCCAAAGCATTGGAACAACTCTTTGAAGTTGCCTGGAATGAGTTTATTCCATTGAGCAAGATTAGATAATTCTAAAAACCTACTTTCTGTCTTGGTTGTATGAAACCCTGCTTTATCGATGTGCATTGTCACTTGGACCTGTGTAAAGGCATTCCTGCTGTTATAGCCAAAGCGAAAAAAGCAGGCGCGGGTATTATTGTTACTCAGGGCACAAACAAAGAGACCAACAGGAAGGCGCTCGAATTGGCTCAACAGTATCCTGAAGTTAAAGCTGCTTTGGGCTTGTATCCAATTGATGCCCTGCAGATGAGCAACAAAGAACTAGAAGAAGAACTAACCTTTATTAGAAAGAACAAAGAAAAGATAGTTGCGATAGGTGAAGTAGGGATGGATTTCAAGGAAGATGAGGACGAGCATGAAACGCAGGCACGAGTATTTTCTCAATTAATCAAAGTAGGCATTGAGCTCGATAAGCCGATTATTGTACACAGTAGGAAAGCAGAGCTTGCATGCATAGAATTATTAGAAAAGTATAAGGCGAAAAAGGTGATTATGCACTGCTTCTCTGGGAAGAGAAAACTTGTTGAACGAATAATACAAAACGGATGGTATTTAACAATACCGACTAGTGCTGCCTATGCAACACAATTCCAAGAATATGCCTTGCTTGTTCCTTTAGAGCAGGTATTTTGCGAAACTGATGCTCCCTTTTTGCACCCTGATAAGGGCAAAGGAATCACCAATGAGCCAGGAAATGTTAGTACCAGCTATAACGTGCTTGCACAGGCAAAACATGTTTCCCTGGAAGAAGTTACACAAGCACTCTGTGCAAATTACCAGAAACTGTTCCTAGAATGAAGACCTTACAGCCACCACTAGTACTCGCATACTATCGTTAATCACTTTCTATTATCATTTCCTACAGCAAGCGGGAGGATAGTAGAAAATAATGAGCATATATTTTAAAAATAGTAATTGCTTTGAAAGTATATGAACTGGAAATACTGGCTCGGCTGTATTATTCTCTTTCTCGGCCTGCTCTGGCTCCTCTTGCCTCATGCGTACCATCACACGGTAAGCGATGCAATTGGTATTGACGATGAAATTCACTGGCTCCACATCTTAGAAGGGGTTATTGGAACGCTTCTTGGTTTGTGGTTAGTTGTGATAAGCCAACCGAAGCACTAAGTGTTGTTTCCTAGGTATTTTGCTCTTCCTCTGCTGACTTCATCTGAAAGTAACGTGCTAAAAAATCAGTATAATAAATAACAGCTACTGCATAAAGCACTAACACTATCTCAAGTATACTTAGAACGCTGAACGAACTGAGCGATTGGAAGAGAAAATAAAATGAAAACGTGCCGATAACGCCTGCTAGAATCGGGTTCCAGAAGATATACAGAAAACGGCGCGGGTGTGCATCATGCAGGGAAACAATACTCGAAAGAATCGCTAATACTACTAGAAAAATGCTAATTAACGTAAGGCTCACTTCTTTAAAGAGTGGAAATGCCTTATGATACACGAACGAACCATCAATCAGTATGAGGCAGGAAGCTAAAAATAACAAGAAACCATACCAATCTCTCTTTTCATACATCTTTTTTGTAGATTGTTGTGATTTAAATGTTCAATAGCTTCTGCATTATACCTATTGAAATGTTTATATTTTGCTTCACACTACCTCTAGAAACAGAAAATGCGAGGGGGAGGTCCTCGTGAACTGCGTTCCCGGTAACTGCAACTCTCATGAGTATGCAGTATTTGAACCTGTTCAAATCCTCATAAAAAATGCGAGGGGGAGGATTTGAACCTCCGAAGGCACTAAGCCACGAGATTTCCCATCTCGCAACTACTTTCTCTCATGAGAAAGCGACATCTTAAGTCTCGCGCATTTGACCACTTTGCTACCCTCGCGTACCCTATCATGACAAACCAAGCGTTAAAAAGGTTTTGTTAGACTGTTTGCATTTGTTTTACTAAGCCTCGTATCTTCGCTTCGATAACATGTCCCTGCCCCTGCTTTGCGACATAAAAGTGCTCTCCCTTGCTTGTAGCTTTAGCTAAATCTTTTACCAGACCTTCTTTTTCAAGCATACTGAGGTAACGGGCGTTAAATTCGTTCCAGTCAAGCCCTAGTGATTTTCTCAAGGGAGGGAACGGATAGAACTGCCATCCTTTCATCTCCTCGATGAATCTGGTGTATGAGCGCGTAACTGCATCCCGCGAACTATGGCTGAGCACGCCGAGCTCTAAGAGGCGAGTGTGTGCTTCAAACGTGGGCACTAACCTTTGTTGGACTAGCTGGTCTTTGAAGCTCTCTAATGCTGCAAGTGCTTCGGCATCTTTCGGATAGAGTGCAGAGTCTATTCGCCTCTGTTGCTGGGAAGAATCAGGCTTCAGATGTATATCTTCATGAATACGGACACTTAACACAAGACTGCCGAGTTCTCCAGCGATAATATACGCAGTATCACCTAAGACTTCTGGGAAAGTATGTACAAACCGCTGGTAATGAATATTTGTTGGCATTTCTGCCAGAAACGCATCAGAGCATTGGAAGCCTCCTGAGACTTCCGCTTCAAGCTTTTTCTTTGTTCCCTTTGATAAGAGCGGAAGTATGCCTCGCACTTTATCCAAGAAAGGAATTAACTCGTTTCCTTGTACGTGTGTGTTCGCGCGCATGTACTGTAATGCTCGGTCAACAATAGGTTGAGTAAACATTTCTTTATCAAGCTGCTGTAATCCTCTTCGGACTAAAGTAATCGGATACGATCTTCCTTGATCGAGTTTGAATGCAGCTTTATCGACAAGAAAGACATCTGTTCGTTCCGCAGCAAGTTTCTCTGCGAGAGGAATATAGTGTGTATGTTGTTGCGGATGAGCTGGCGCTTTTGGTTCAGATGCTGTTGGAGCAGGCTGAGCTTGCTCTGCTTGAACTGCTGTACCTGCTCCTTGTACTATACATTCAAGTTGTGAGAAAGTTGCAGGAGGCCACGTAGTGAAGCCTGCTTCACTCGCATTTTCTGGCGTGATGCCAAACCAAGTCTCTCGCTTGCCTACTCTTCTCTGGCTAAATCTCTCTTTGTTAGCGTGAAAATATTGATATAATGAATTTGCAGATGCACGCGTTGGTCCCAAATCGAATAATGCCTTTCTTTTTCCCCATACGGTGCCTTTCTCATCACGGTAGATATCGGGCAATCCGTTAGCTGTTGCTTGGGTATGCTCAGCATCTGTCTCCTGCATTGCTGTCTGCTTAGTTAGGGCAGGTTCTGGCAGAATAGGGGCACCGGGGAAATACGGCAGGTCTGCACGTTCAAAATTAAAAGGGGTAATCCAGGCGCATAACTGTTTCCCTACTTTTTCAGCGTGAAAGCTCGCTTCCTTATGTAGTTTAAGACGCAGATATGATTCATGGAAAGCGGATCCTTGTTCTTTAATTTCTGCAACATCCATCCAAAGACCGCTGTCCCCGTATAGCGTATATGGTTTTCCATTTACAGGCAGTAAGGAATCAAGCACTTTTGCTTTTGCATCTTCGTTACGCAGATGAGCAAGCCCTACGAGATGGCAGTTTGCATTTGTAATCGTAGCAAACCATGCATGTCCTTCCTTCTGTGCATGCAATTCTTCTTTATGTTTTCTCATTTTTGCGCCTATGTTTACTTGATATTTAATAGTGGAACCGTATTCTTTTATTTGCCGCACGCTGAGACGGACTCCTTTTTCAAGGTCAAGCGCTTTTCTAGGAAGAGATTTTACTTGCACTCCTAGTTTTTTTTCTTCCTTACGCTCTCTTTCAAGCTGAGAAATCCAGCTCTTCGTTTCCTCGAACTCTGCCCGTGCTAGCTTAAGCGCAAGCGCGGACTTATACCATATCCGTGACTTGCCTGTTGAATCTAAGAAAGCAACATTATCGGGACAAAGATAGTATTTTGCTCCCTCTCCTGTTTCCTGTGAAGGAAATGCCTGCTTATGTTCGCACAACTTTTTCGCTAAAGATTCTTCACTATAGCCATATTGCAGTGCTTCAATCTCCGGTACGGTTACCCATTTTCCTTCTGGACCGAGGGGATGTTTCGCTAATGCCTTTTCAAGCGAAGTAAACCGCTCGTGTTGTTTTTCCTTTGCCGCGTGTAATGCCTCAACCACTTTATACTGTTGCCCTAAGCGAAGCAGCGTATCTAAGAAATCAAGATTGCCTGCAATGCCGGGAGCACGTAATAAATCAGAGAAGAACGCCTGTACGGGCGGAATATGAGGATGCCGCATGACTAAAACAGGAACGAGCGTTTAAAAGGATTATGGTAGCACTACGGCAGTTATTCCTCAGTGTCGAGTTTTGCAAAGAGCTCATTCGCATGCCGGGAAACCATCTGAATCAGCTCTTCTTCAGAAGCTTGAGGGTTTTCCCGCTGATATTTCAAAGCGTGGGATGCTCCAGAGACTAAGGCAAGCTTCACCAGTTTTTTTCCGTCCACGCAAGTCCTTGGAGACAGCAATTTAAAAGGATTATGGTGTTAGACGCGCAACTTTCCCAGCTGCTGCAATCTACCTGGCGCATCAATCGATGATGAGAAGAGTTTCCAGAATATCCTGGTCAGCCAGTCAATCCATTCTTTATCTTTGATATTATAAAAAATAAAGAGCTTCTTATCCAATTCGTGCAGCTCTCCTGTGGGCTCCTTTATCTCCTTGATATCAAAAAACTGCTTATCTACAATCGTTGCCCTGATCGGATGCAGCTTGTGATGGATTTCTACCAGCTGTTTGCCGTACTTTTCATTCAAAGCAAGCAAGCGTTCCACGTTCTTTCTGCCTGCAATATCAACTCGGCATAAGACTTTAATGGAAATGCCTTTCTTGACCAAGGAATCGAGAATGTCCTGAATGCTCTGGTTCTTGTGCTTGAAGTTGATAAACGAGAGATTGCCTGAAAAAATGAGCAGCTGCTTCTCCGCTTTCTCCAATATTTTTTGAATCCTAAAAAATCCTACTTTCTGCTCGCTTTGCTCGGTTTCTACAGCTGCTTTCTTATACTTGTCAGGAACATACTGGAAAATGTCAAAGGCAGAAAGATCTTCTTTCCACTTGGCGCGCATGATTTCCTCTTCCAGCCGTTCCTGGAAGACGGAAGCTGAGACTTTATCAATAGCAGCCCAATAGACAATTTTCAATGCGCCCCTCGTTCCTTCCCGGAACGTTCTCGTTGCCAAGGTGCCGTACTGCTTCTCAATCTCCTGCACGTACCTATCTGCAGTCCGCCAGTTCTTTTTGATGTGCTGGGCAATTTCCTGGATAGACCTTGGTTTGCTATAGACGAAGTCTTCTACCTGCTTGATGACTTGAGAAGTGAGCATGCTACTCAAAACTTGAGCGAGTATTTAATGTTTATTATCTTGTACAACACTAATGACATCTTTTTGTCAGTAAAGTACATGTATTCTACAACTCTATGAAAGAGTATGAAACCTGATGAGAGATGCTACTTTTTCTTTGATGAGGAGAGCAGGGAGATGATGCGGGAGTATATAGCACGAGGCTATATTCCCCTTCCCCTTGCTTCAGATGGAATAGTAGTAGGAGGAAAGCAGACATGCATTTAATTGGTACGGGACTCGCAGATAGAGTAATTGGAAACAGCTCGTTAGGAGAGCTTCTAGTTGGATTCGCCGATATAAAGCCTACTCCTGCAGATCAAGAAACGCTTATCCCAAAGCAAAGAGCTATAGAAAAAAGCATGAGAGAACTTACTGCTGCACTTGTACCGCCATTTCAAAAAACTGAAAATGAGAAAAGAGTAGCTACGTTAGGTGTTGAGTATATCTGTTCAGCTTTTGGAATGCGTTATACTACCTTATCACCAGACTTGTTTCATCTTCGCAGAGTTGAAACTGTAAGAATCGAAGGCAAGCCCTATACTGTTGAGCTGCCTTTGTTTGCACATGCTCCTGTAAGCAGTGAAAAAGGTGTATGGGAACATGAGCACGTTACTGCTGAGGATGGAGCAACAGGAAGACGATTTCAATATAAAGTCAATATTAGCGCTAAGATGCCGAGCATACCACAAGCTGTTTTGCAAGAAGTACGTGAGGCACGAAGCTTATATCATGCAGTCGTATCTCGCGCTTTAAAACGCCCAGTACTTGGAAACCTTCTCTCTAGTTGGCTTGATTCGGGACATCGAAGTGTATTTGGTGAAAGCATTTACTTTGCCACAAATGTCTATTGGATACCGCGCCCTGAAGAGCTTAAATTAGAATCTACTAAAATCGACAAAGACCCGTTTGTAGCGGTGCAGCTTCACGACCGATTTTATCTCATTCCTTCCAACTGGGAAATCCGAGAAGAATTTCCGTTTCAGCATTATCTTGATGAGTTTAGTGAAAAGAAAGCTGTTCAGAATTGGCGTAGAAGATTGGATAAACTGAAAGGGCGAGCATGAGCCCTGCTACTGTAAAGAATCCCTGCTTCAAAACTGCAGCGGCGCTTGCCTATGCTGCCGGAAAAGCGCTAGAAACGCGCTATCTTCCGAGATTAGAAGGTAGAAGAGTTATCTCAGGTATCCCTACTGGGTTTGCTGATATTGATGCCATTACTGATGGCCTTCCTGAAGGAGTCAGTGTTGTCGGCGCACGACCTGAATATGGACTGACTGATTTTGGGCTCAATATTGCGTTACATGCTGCTCAGACGCATAAAGTCAGTTATTTCAGCCCAGACCTTTCTGCAGAAATCCTTATGCAACGGTTAATATGTATGCGCTCTCGATTTTCATTCGAGTATAGCGGTAATGCTGCGCGTGAATTGCCTCGATTAGCAGAAAGTATTGAAGCGTTAACGAAAAGCGACTCCCTCGCCTTTTATGATGCTCCCCTCAATCCAGTAACTTTTTATGAGGCATGTATAAACAGCAAAGCAACACAAGGTACACAACTGATAATCCTTGATCGGTTGCAAAGTTTGTTTACGGGACGAGCTCATGCTGAAAGTGATCCGCCTCCTATGAAGAATTGCGAAGCGGCATCTCTTTTTTCTAAACTCGCTCATGAAAAAGGGCTTACCGTACTAGTCCTTTCAGAAGTTAAGAAAGGGCTGCGAGCGAAGATATGCACGGATGACTTAAGAGATAAAGGTGTTTTAGAGTATCTGGCACGTCCGATTCTCCTGCTTGATTGCCGTAACGATCGCTTTGATGAAGATCAGTCTGATTTATTTATGGGAGAGTGCCTGACTTTACAGGTGCGTATTGCTAACAATCTTGCAACAGGCCCTTCTATCGCGGCATGCGATCTCGTTTACTTGCGCTCGTATGGAAGGTTTGAGAGTGCTGCGCGAGTGAGCCGCGTTTAGGCAACCACAAGCTTTAAATAAAAGTTCGGTTTAACGAAACGTGAAAGAGGCATGGTAAACGTAGATACGCTAAAAAGCGAATTAAAACTGCGCGGGTTTTCCCCGTTAACGGTCAGAAATTACAGCTTTTTCGCTGAAAAATTCTTACAGCGCATTCAGAAAAATCCGAGTGAAGTGACGCAGGATGATGCCAAGCTGTATTTGTCAGAGCTGTTTGATACGAAGTCGAAAAATACCATCATGCTTGCTGCTGCTGCCTTGAAATTCTATTACCAAGAAGTGTTAAAGAAGGATTTTGGAGAAGTGCGAATACCTAAGAAAGAAAAGCGCCTGCCTGAAGTATTGTCTAAGGATGAGGTGCGCAGATTGCTTGAGTCATGTGATACGACGAAGAGCAGGCTCATTGTCTCCCTGCTCTATTCGGCTGGATTGCGGGTATCTGAATTAGTCAATTTGAAAGTAAGCGATGTCAATTTCCAGGAGCATACCGGATGGGTGCGCAGAGGCAAGGGTGCTAAGGATCGGCTCTTTACTTTATCAAGTGTGCTTGGGCAAGACCTACAGGCATATCTTTCTGGACGAGAGCACATATATATCTTCTCAAAGAGCGAACCATTAACAACTCGGAATATCCAGAAAATTATCTTTGGACTGCGCAAACGGGCAGGCATCCAGAAAAAGATAACGCCACATACGCTTCGGCACAGCTATGCTACCCACTTGCTGGAACAGGGGACTGACATCCGAGTGATACAGGCTTTGCTTGGTCATAGCAATCTCAACACGACGCAGTTGTACACGCATATCAACAGCGACCAGCTCAAAAAAGTGCAGAATCCGTTTGATGTGCTGATGCAGAAAGATGTTGTTCAGACGTAGTTTCTATCTATATTTTAGTTAAAATTTACTTAAACAGTGCATCTAGACCTGCATCAGAAAGTTGCACGCCTGTGCCCTCTTGAATTGCTAGTTGATGACGTATAAAAGCGACAATATCTACTGGTAAAATGGCATCATCTTTTTCTCTTGTTTTTCTTTTTTCTACTATGCATTTTAAATTTACAGAATCGGTATGAGGATTATAATTTAGATTATCAATCTGGAAGTTTAGGTATACTATCAGCGTTCCTCTAACTGAATGTTCGGCTAAAGCATTTCTAGTTGTTATTGCTTCAAGATACGTCTTGCCTACCTGTCCATTAGAGAGATTGAGTCCTCTTTCTGAACTATCTGTACAAGTAACTCTTATGAGTTCTGTTTTTGCTTCCAATTCATATTGTACTCCCATCACATTCTTCTCAAAGCACTTCTTATAAAGATTTGTATACTCTCAAGTTATTAAATTAACGGTATGACTTCTGCCTCTTTGCTCTCGGAGCAGAATCCCCTGGCTTATTGGCTTCTTTTCTCCTGGAATCCTGGACCACCATGTTTCTGTCGTAAGCAATAAAAGCTTTCCTCAAGACATCAGAGCCGGTTAGCTTAAGCAGGGCTTTTGCAATGGCAAGGCGAGAAGCTTCGATTTGCGCTTCCTTGCCTCCTCCCAAAGTCTTAATAGAAAAATCGTAGGGAAGCGCTTCCTGCATCTCGTGCTCGTAAATTCTGATTGGCTCTGCTAATGCAAGGCGGTGAAACAAAGGCAAGGTATCAGTAGAAAGATAGTTGTAGCGCACTTTGCCTGAACCTTTCTGAATTCTGAGCTTTGCTACCGCCGTTTTTCGCTTGCCTGAGATGATGCCTAGATTTTCCATTATAATTCCTTGGTTAATTCTGAAAGGGTGATTGTTTTTGCCTGTGTTGAAGAAGCAAGAGAGGTATGCTTGGCCGTTGCATATTCGGCAGGAACCGTATTATAGCACATAATATTCTTGAATGCCTGCAATCCTCTGGCTTGTTTGTAGTTGAGCATGCCTCTCACCGTTCGTTTCACAAACCGGGCGGGATCGCGCTTGATGAAGAACGGACCCTTAAGGCTGTGCCCGCCGCGCTCAACTGTCTTTTTATATTCCTCAATAATCATGCGTCGCCTCCCCGTGATGAGCACCTGATTACAATTAATAATAATGACTTTGTTGCCTACTAGGGCTTTTTTTGCTGCCGTGCTTGTAAGCCTGCCAAGTACTGCATTGGTTGCATCAAACACGAGTGTATTCATGCGAGCACCTTAATCCCTTCTGCCTTGGGATTTTTCTTTATTTCTTCTGCTAAAGAAACATATTCTCCTTTGACTTTCTTTATTTTTTCCAAGGCTGCTTTTGAAATACTTAAAGAGCTGATGCGGACTTTCTTAGTTATATCGCCGGAAGCTAAGACTTTGCCTGGAATAATAACCGTATCACCTGCTTTGGTTTGTTTTTCAATTGTGTCCAAATTCACGGCAGCGTGCTTTCGCGAAGGTCCTGAAATGCTATGGGCAAGTGCATGCCAGTATTTGCTCTTTCTCGCTAACGTAATGGTTTCAACTAAGCTCGGATTTGTCTTCCGCCTTGCTTTTTCTTTAATATGGGTCTTGCTTGCTGTCTGCATACTCCTTCTCTTCTGGTAAGCTATTTAAACCTTTCCCAAGAGAAAGGTTTTTATACTTAAATGTGTAGAAGTGTGTATGAGTATTAGTATGAAAAAAGATAGGAAGAAAATACGTGTCAACATTACGGTAGACAGAGCTTTATTGGACAAGGCGAAAGGAAAATTAAAGCTGTTTGGCGGGAAAGTAAGCACCTTATTTAACGCTTACTTGTCTGATTTTGTATCGAGCATGGACAAGCAGTATAATGAACATAGCAAGCAGATGCAAGAGAAGATGAAGGAATTTGAAGAGCGGTTGAAGAAATTAGAGAAGAAATAATTGTACTTACTCCTGATGAGTATCAATCTACTCTACATGTTTAAATAGGCTGCATACCTTTTCTTACAATGCTAGAAAATGCATTTCAGTGGGGCGCTACTGCTTGGAGTCTTGAGCTCTTTGCTCCCCATGATACTGCTGCGTTTCGACGCACAGCAGAAACAATAAGTAAGTTGCCATTTCCTGCTCCGGCTTCAGTCATTGAAGTGTTTGCCTCGATGGGAGGACCCGAACACGCCAGAAGCCTTGCAGCAGCCGGCGAACAAAAAAGAATTGCGAAAGATTTAGGAATGCGCATAATTGGTTGCGGTTTCAACCCTCATTTTCTTGACAAGGAAGGGGAAAAACCAAGCCCGCACCTTACCTCTTCAGATGCTACCGAGCGCGCATCAGCACTTGCACGCGTATGCGCCGGCGTCCATCATGTTGCAGAACTTGCTGAACCAGGACAAGGTATCTTAAGTGGACCATGGCATACGCGTCACGCCCATCTGTATCAACTCAGAGAGGGAGAGCTTGACTCATTAGTTGACATTCTGCGTGAACAGGTAGTACCCTATGCAGAGGCATTAGGTGTGATTACTGCGTTTGAACCCTTACGTGCGCATGAGC
>CAYJQF010000002.1:35590-54326 GCA_964372375.1 Candidatus Woesearchaeota archaeon | reverse complement strand
ATGCCTGCTTCAAAACTCTGCGTTTCCAAAGGCTGCAGAATAATCTCAAGCTGCCGTGCACTCAACGTATCTTGCACCATCCGCTCAGTTCTCACCAACGAGGTTACTCCATAGACTGCAAGAAACAGAATAGCCGCCCCTACTAATAGTGAAAACAACCATCCAAAGCTAAATTCAAACCCTTGTTTGTTCATGGTTCAGTAATAGTAACGAGAGCGTCAGTGCTTGTTGCTTTTGCTATGCCAAGCGTAGTCTTTCCTTCTACCACAGGAGTACAGAAGAATCCTTCTTCATGCACGTGGAGTAGCCGTTTATGTGCTGTGCTTTCATCACACGCTTTATTGGGAGGGTACAGAAAGAAGTTACTTCCAGTGTTAGCATATCTGCGTACTGCAGCATACGCAAGAGAGCTTCTCGCTTGCTCAGCACTTACATTACCAAAGCAGACCTGGGTAATGCTTCTAGACAATTCTCCGCTAAAATATTGCTGTGCAAGGGGAGACCGCCATACGGCATCAATCTTCTCTTGGAGATCTTTGTAAAAGAGTTTCTCATTTACACAGGCACTCGTTGTTAGAAACTTCTGGATAAAATAAAAGGCAACCGCTACTGTTACGATAATGATAAGAATAGAAAAAATCATGCTAAAAGACAATTCCAGTTGTCCTGCTTTCTTTTTGTTCATTGCTCCTCAGAGGCAAGAATCTAGTTAAAGGTTTCTATGTAATCCTTTAAGAGTTCCCGCTATCCGGATAACAGAAACAGAGGAATGTAATTCACAGGCAGCGCGCACGTCATGCATCGCAGCCCGCTGCACTGCGAGGATGATGCCGGGAACGTGCCTTCTTTTTTCAGAAATAAATACCGGAGCAGCACGTGCCCAGCCGAGCACGCCAAGATAGTCAAGCAATGCCTGTTCTACTACTTCTTTACTTGCAGCTTGCAAGAGCAGGTATTGCCGCTGCACACGCGCACTTGCTTTGACTTTTAGTTTCATGCTAAGAGAGTAGTATTCACGGCTCTGTTGACTGCATTTCTCAATACATTGCTTTCAAGTGCAAAGCCAATGTTTTCCGCCTCACCTGCTTTATAATTATTCATGCCAACAACTTTACCAGAGCTGTCGATCAGTGGTCCTCCCGAGTTACCTGGATTTAAAGGGACATCAGTTTGAAGGTACTCTTCAAGTCCATTTGGCCCTTTCCTATGCAATGCAGAAATAATACCTTCAGTAACAGTGAAGGAGAGGCCGAGAGGGTTGCCAATAGCAATGACTTTTCTTCCTACAGGCACTGCATCTGAATCAGCCAATGCCAAAGGAGTAAAAGTACCATCCACCTTCAACACAGCAACATCTCGCGTAGCTTCAACCCCCATAACCGTGGCAGGCAGCGTTTTCTTATCATACGTGAGCACTGAAATTTTTCGTGCACCATCAATAACGTGGTTATTGGTGACAACATAGCCCGATGCATCAATAAAGAAGCCGCTCCCCATAGATTTATCAGTACTAATGGTTGCCACACCTTTCACTGCTTCTTGTGCAACACTGGAGAAGTCATCCTGAGATAGCTTGAGTAAACTCAGCTCTTGTTGAAATGTCGTACTTTGTTCTGAGACGGCATCTGATAAGCTCTGTATATTTTTAGTAATCTCATTGAAGTTGTTCTGCGTCTGTACTGCATAGTCCTCAAGATGGGTATCAAAGTAAGTAGTCAAGTTCGCTTTGGTTGCTGCAAGTTCTGCAGTAAACTGGGTTACTTTTACACTTACCGAGATGAATGAAATGGTTTGTAAAACGAGTAAAATAAAGACACAGGCATACAACACATGATGGTGTTTCTTCATGCAAGTAGTTCCCTTTTTGATTATATATAGTTTGTGAAATTTTTCCAAAAAGCTATTTAAACTGCTTTCTCATACCAGTGCTATGAGAATCCATGCTCTTGGCGGCTACAATGAGGTTGGTAAAAACATGACTGCGCTCGAGATTGGAGAAGATGTGATCTTATTTGATGCAGGCCTCTTTCTTCCCGCAATTATAGGTGTTGCGGAGCGCGAAAAGATTCCTACTGAAAAGGGTATGCGTGGTCTGGGAGCACTGCCTGATGATACGTATCTCGATAAGCATGACTTACGGAATAAGGTGCGAGCGCTCTTAATCTCTCATGCACATCTCGATCACGTAGGAGGTGTGCCGTATCTTGCACCTCGCTACCATGCACCAGTCGTGGGCACCTCGTATACGATTGAGGTGCTTAAAGTATTGATGCAGGATGCGAATCAGCACATCTCCAATCCTCTCCGCCCCATAAAGCAAAACGGTGTCTTTATGGTAAAAGGCAAGAAACAGTATAAAGTCGAATTTATCAACATAACTCATTCAACTATCGAGTCTGCCATAATTGCAGTGCATACCGAGGAAGGAGTCATTCTATATGCAAATGATTACAAACTGGACAATTCACCCGTATTTGGTGATCGTCCCAACTATGCGCGGCTCAAAGAACTTGCCAAGCAAGGCGTCAAGGCACTTATTGTTGATTGCCTGTATGCACCCGATGACCGTAAAACACCTTCGGAGAAGATAGCAAAAGGCCTTTTAGAAGATGTCTTCTTCACCACAGACAATCATAACGCAGGAATAATTATTACCACCTTTTCTTCTCATATCGCTCGTTTGAAAACCATTACTGAGCTTGGAAGGAAACTGAATCGTAAAGTTGTGTTCTTAGGCAGAAGTCTGCAGAAATATGTGGTTGCAGCTGAACGTATCGGTAAAGCTCCCTTCAAGCATCAAATTCAATTGATTACGTATCGTAAAAAGATGGAACGTCTCTTGAAGCATATTGAGAAGCATAAGAAAGATTATTTGATTGTCTGTACGGGTCATCAGGGCGAGCCCGGCTCAATTCTCGACAGACTCTCAAGAAATCAGCTCCCTTTGCGTTTATCTGCAGATTATCATGTTATTTTCTCTTCAAAGACAATTCCAACTCCGGTGAATGAGTTAAGCAAACAGGAACTTGAAAAGCGCCTCAAGAAAAAACAAGTGCGTATTTTTGACAATGTGCATGTCTCAGGGCATGGTGGCAGAGAAGACCTGCGTGACCTCATTCAGCTTACTAAGCCAGAGCACGTGATTCCTTCTCACGGCGACCTTAAAAAGCTCCTTGCTGGCGCCTCGCTTGCTCAGGAAATGGGCTATAAACTTAATACATCAGTGCACATTCTTGAGAATGGGAAGGTCGTAGAGATATGATGCGCGATGAGTTGCTGGGAGGTTTACGAAATGCGCTTGAGCATGGGGCTTCTTTGGAAAAGGCAATACAAAGCTTCATTAGTGCCGGCTACAATCCGCAAGAAGTGCAGGAGGCTGCACACGGATTAACTACGGGAGTTTCCACACTTCTTTCTCCAGTATCACTTGTGCCAAAAGAAGCTATGCAGCAAGTAGCAGTGAACGTAGTGCGGCAGCAACAGCCACAACCTCCTATCTTGCCTAACATTCCGGAAACGCGTGAGCATGAAGATGCAGAAGCAAGCAGAGCAAAGAAAATCTTAGTTGCTCTGCTTATCGTATTCATTTTCCTTCTCGCGTCCCTTATCTTTACTCTTATGTTTGGAGAGCAGGTGCTTCAGGCACTGTTCCCCTAAGCATGTACCTTTCTCTTCTTAAAAGAACAGCAACTACTCTGGTGCGAAATCCGTTTCTGCTCCTTCCCAGTTTCTTCCTCTTTGTGCTTGTCTCATACGCTGCCCCCAAGCTAGCGCTCCTCCAACAACAGCTTACTACCACGAGCCAAGTCATCTGGTTTACTCTTGGAATTGCTTTGATTCTGCTTCTCCTCATTTCCTGCTGCTTTACTTTTCTCATTGCGCTCTGTGCAACAGTAGTAAGAAAGCGTTCCTGGAAAGAAATAGCATCTGTTGTATACAAACGAAGCTTTTCTTTTTTCTGTTGCCTCTGTATGCTTATACTCTTTTATAATTTGCTTCAGGCACTCTCTTTCTTCATTGCCTTTGTACTAGGAAAAACTCTGGGCTTGGAAACACAAGGAGCACAAAGTATCTTTTATGTGCTCTATGCCTTCTGCCTGCTTGTTCCCTTGCTTTTCTGCTCTCTTAGCACCTTCATAACCGTGCTCTATCCTTACTCGCCTTGGAAGAGTTTTCACAAAAGCATACAGCTCGTAAAACGCCATTACGTGTTTATGTTAGCAAGTTTCCTTGCTGCATTTATACTCACACAATTCATGCAGCTGCTCAATCTCTTCGCTGCTGAGTTGGTCTCTACTCTTCTTATTACTCCTTTCATTGCCCTGCTTTTTGTAACTCTTATCTTGCACCATGATCTATGAGCCTCAAGAAGATTCTTTCCTTCTTGCTGCAGAAGTAAAGAAATATGCTCAAGGAAAGAGCGTCCTAGATATGGGAAGCGGCTCAGGCATCCAAGCGTTAACAGCTATACGAGCAGGAGCATGCACGGTGCTTGCCGTAGATAACGATACTCATGCAATACGCCATCTGAACTCACTTGGCGTACCTACCCTGCGTTCAAACATATTCAAAAAAGTATCTGGAACCCTTGACCTCATTATCTGCAACCCTCCTTATCTTCCCGAAGACACTAGAGAGGACACAGAAAGCGCACTAGCAACAACGGGAGGAACAAAGGGAGATGAATTCATCCTAGAATTTCTCAGGCAGGCAAAGAAGCATCTCGAAAAGAGAGGAGTTATCCTAGTGGTATTGTCTTCACTCACTCCGCGAAAGAGAATTTCTGCCCTGCTTAAAAAACTACATTTCAAAAAAGAACTTCTTGCTTCCCAAGCAGTATTCATGGAAACTCTTGAAGTCTGGAAGATTAAAAAGAGTGAATCACAAAAGTACTAGTTATGCTTCTGCGTATGCTGCTTCGAAGGCAGAATAAGCAGTTATTGCTCCCAGAGCAAATCCACGTGCTACCATTTCATGAGGAGCTTGCTCTTGCACATATTTCAATACATATGACCCAAAGTCTGGATTCTCTTTTTGTATTCTCTCTAGTTCACATGTCTTTGCACTAGCTCCATATATTTCTAGCATTTCCAATGCGTGCTTATCTACTCTCTGCAAGGCAATTTCACTTATTCTAGGCAAACGTTGTTCATTGAGGCGCGCTTGAGCTTCAAACATACGAAAGGTAAGGTACGCACCACTAGTATATCCTCCTCGAATTAAAGTTCCTTCTTTTCCCCTAACCATTCCCAGAGATTGTTTACCTTTTTTAATATATGCATCGAGAAAAGGTTGATCCTGAGCTACTCGTGCTTGAACCTCTCCATGAAATCTAACTAATGTTCCACATTCATGTAATCTAACAGTCTCATCTAATGTTTCTTGAATAGCATTTTGAGTTATCCTCAACATCTGAAATGCTTTATGGCTTAGTTGTGTCATACCTTTGCTGCAATTGGGCGCTATTTAAATCTTATGGTTAATCAAAAATCTCAGTCACAAACCTTTAAAAGTGCAGGTAAATGTAGCAGGTTATGGATACGCAGCTTATCGAACAGGCAGCATTCTTAGAAAAACATGCTAATTCTCTAGACCAGCAGCGTTCGTTTGTTGCCCAGCAAACACACGAGCTTGAGCAACTGTACAGCTCCCTGCATGCACTCATAACTTCCCAGGAATCTTCGATATTTGCAATGTTGGGAAAGGGAGTCTATATCCCTGCAGTTCGTGCTGACCGCAAGCTTTTTGTCGAAGTGGGGGCAGACGTTTTGGTACAAAAGAGCCCTCAAGAAGTACAAGCAGTAATAGAACAGCAGTTGAAGCGGCTCAAAGAATCCCAGCAACTTATTGAAAACCAGCTTACGTTCTGTATGGATGCGCTCCAGTCTTTAATGCATCAGCTAGAAGCGCCTGCTCAAAAGCGAACAACTCCTTAGCGAAATCTAGGGCATCAAAAAAATCATAACTACTAGTAGCCCATACAACAATCTTACGAGCATACCAGAGGTACTTATGTTCTAGTATCGTTTCCTGTTGGATGCTTTAACTCTACGATTAGGAAATAATAAAAAAGGTACACAAACTATATAAGCTTCTCTCTTCCTTAGAGAAGAAAAGAGGAAATGAACCATGTTTGAGATGATTGTAAACCCGAAAAAAGCAGAACGGCATCCTTGGGAGCTCTTTTTCGTGGGTGCTTTTTATGCAAGCCTTGCTATTCTGCTGGTAGAGTGGGTCTTTTCACATGATGCCGTTCTCTCAAAATATGCGGGTGTTTTGGTGGTCACGTTTACCGTCATGTTCTCCATGCCGTTTATCTATTATACAATTCGGCTGGAAGAGAGCAAAATCACTCCGACACGCGGTGTTCTTTCACTGCTGCAGGAACATCGAAGGGCAATTTATGCTTTCTTGTTTTTATTCCTCGGTTTTGTAGTTGCATTTTCCTTCTGGTATGTTGCCCTCGATTCAAATCAGAGTTTTAGGGCTCAGATAGAGACCTTTTGCTTAATAAACAGGCCGGCAAATTTCAATGAGTGCGTAAAACAGTACGGTATTACTGATTCACTAGTAGCCACTGCCGCTGCTACGAGCACCGAACGCCTTTTTCTGATATTCTGGAATAACTTTTATGTTTCTCTCTTTACCTTGGTCTTTTCTCTGCTCTTTGGTGGAGGAGTCATCTTTATTTTAGCCTGGAATGCCACCGTTATTGCAGCAGCAGTGGGCATTTTTGCAAAATCGAAGATAGAAGCGCTGCCTGCAGGTCTTCTGCGCTACCTGCTTCACGGCTTGCCTGAGGTTGCCGCGTACTTTATTGTTGCCTTGGCAGGCGGCTTAGTGTCAGTTGCTGTCATTCGGCATGAAGCAGGCACAGAAAAATTCTGGGAAGTATTGCATGACTCATTCACACTCATCATTGTTGCCTTGGTTATGCTCTTTTTTGCAGCACTTTTAGAGGTTTTTGTCACCCCCGCTCTGTTTTAATGGAAAATGCCATAATTAGCTTTAAATAGCTGGTTTTACCCCTAGCCTCATGGGTGAGTCTGATCATCTTATTGAAGAGCGCAAAGAAAAATTCGTTGCTTTTTGTAAACGCAACACACATCTGATATACTATGCCTTTCTCGCAGTAATAGTCTTCATTGCAGTACGGATTAGAACCCTCAATCTGCCAGGATTACGCGATGTAACCACGGGAGGCTGGACGCTTGGTCCCGATCTTGATCCTTTCTTATTTCTACGCTATGCAAAGGAAATTGTCTTGCACGGAAGCCTTCCCTTAATAGATCATCTACGATATGTCCCTCTCGGCTTTGAAGCAAAGTCAGAGCTGCTCTTACTTCCGTATCTGGTGGCATGGTTTCATAAGCTAGCAGGTATGTTTGGAAGCACCAGCATTGAACAGTCTGCGGTTATCTATCCAGCGGTTGCGTTTGGACTGACAGTTATAGCATTCTTTTTCCTCGTACGAAAAATGTTTCTGCCTTCTCTAGGAATTACTAAGGCTTCTCTGGTTGCTTTGCTTTCCTCTTTCTTTCTGTCAGTCATTCCAGTATTCATGCCGAGAAGTATTGCAGGTATTCCTGAAAAAGAGTCGACTGCATTTCTATTCATGTTCCTTGCATTTCTCTGGTTTCTCTGCTCGTGGGATGCTCAGACGCGCACTGCGAGGTATTCCTATGCTGCGTTAGCAGGCATAGCGACAGCATTAATGGCATTAGTGTGGGGAGGATATATTTACGTCTTTATCATCCTAGCATTGAGTATGTTTGTAATGTTCTTGGCAGGAGCAAGTACTACAGACCGGTTCGTCACGTACACAACCTGGCTGGTTGCTTCTCTTATCTGCATGATTCCGTTTTCAACAAGATACAGTCTCTCCAATCTTATTGTTTCAAATGCAACCGGACTCGGCATCGGCATTTTTGGGTTACTCATCTTCCACCTGCTGCTTACCAAAACAACACTTAAGAGGTATGTTGAGAAAACACCGCTCGCAACACTTCCCACACCTTTTAGTTCGCTTATCTTATTTGCGCTCTTCGGAGGCATATTGCTTGTTATTTCAGGAAATACACACTTCATCACCCAAAACGTAAACGATATTGTTACCAATCTGGTCAGACCTATCACGAGCAGGCTTGGTGTCACCGTTGCTGAAAATAGGCAGCCATTCTTTACTGAATGGTCCTCGAGCTTTGGTCCGATACAGGCAGGCATTCCTTTATTCTTCTGGCTTTTTGTCATAGGTTCCATCTATCTCTGTTATGCATTACTTGAGAAGCTCGCTTTCAAAGAGAGAATAATAGCAACGGGTGGTTATGCACTTTTCCTTTTGGGCTTGATCTTTAGCAGGTATGCGGGAGGCAGCAGGTTCGATGGGACCAATGTACCGAGCCTTGCATTATATGTATTTGCCTTTTGTGCACTAGGATACGGTTTTGCGTTTTCTGGTATGAAGAGCAGTACGTATGCAAGATATTACACGTATCTTTCATCAATTCTTCTTGGCGTGCTCATACTTCTTATGCTTATAACTCCTGAAGCGGGAACCGCGCTCACTGCTTCTCCTATCAGCAAACTTCTTCTTGGCGTGCTCATAACAGTATTTAGTCTGCTCACCTTGCTGGGAATATCAAAGGAAGAGAGCTACAAGGAGCTCGACTTCAATAAAGTGCTTGTGCTTTCATTCTTCTTCTTCTGCGTCATCTCTACGCGTGGAGCGGTTCGTTTGATTTTAATGCTCGTGCCTCCTACTTCAATCATCGTGAGCTATTTTTTGGTAGCAATTATTGCACAGGTGCGTACGAGTAAAGAAGATACAACAAAAATAATGGCCTGGATTGCAGTTGGTCTTATGCTTCTAACAGCAGTAATATCAGCATACGCGTTTACACAAGGGGCAATTTATACGGCGCAGTCCTATGTTCCTGCGTCATACCATCAGCAGTGGCAAAAAGCAATGGCCTGGGTCAGAGAGAATACATCAATGCAAGCGGTATTCGGCCATTGGTGGGATTACGGCTATTGGGTGCAAACGCTCGGTGAGCGCGCAACCGTGCTTGATGGTGGCAACTATATTCCCTATTGGAATCATTTGATGGGAAGATACGCACTAACAGGTACGGACAATCAAGCAGCACTTGCATTTCTCTATGCCCATAATACCACACACTTTCTCATTGACTCATCAGATATTGGCAAGTATTCAGCATTCTCTTCAATAGGCTCTGATGAGCACTATGATCGGGCAAGCTGGATTTCTACGTTTGTCAGGAACGAGCAGCAGACGCAAGAAACAAAAAATACAACAGTAAGTTTGTATCAGGGAGGCACGCCGCTCGACGGAGATATTTTCTACGAAACTAATGGAACTACCCTCTTCTTACCAGCAGGGAAGGCAGGCCTTGGAGGTATTCTTCTTGAGCGAAACGCATCTGGTGCGCTGAGCAGCCAGCCGATTGGCATCTTTGTATATACTAACAAGCAGTATCGCCTGCCTTTGCGCTATGCCTATCAGAACAAGTTTATTGATTTTGGCTCTGGAATAGAAGCAGGAGTTTTCTTGATGCCTAGTTTTGGAATGGAAAGCAACACGATTGTTATTAAACCGGGTGCCGCGCTGCTGTATTTGTCGAACAGAACGGTAAAATCGCAGGTTGCGCGCCTCTACTTATACAAAGAGCAGAATCCCTACTTTGAGCTTATGCATTCAGAAGACGACGACTTAGTAAGGCAATTAAGAACAATCGCAAACTTTACAGAAGACTTTATCTATTATGAAGGGGTTCATGGACCCATACGTATCTGGGAGATTCACTATCCTTCATTCATTGCCTCAAATGCAAGCTTCCTTAATACACAGTATCCGGAAGCACTCCGCACAGCATAACACCATGAATATTCTCATCATTTTCCCCCTCCTAGCAAGCTTTTTTACCGTATTCTTGCTCATGCCTTTCTGGATTAAAAAAGCAAAAAGTATTAATCTGCTCTGGAAAGATATGAACCGGTTTGACAAGCCAGAGAGAGCAGGTTCGGGAGGCATCATCACCGTGCTTGGCTTTCTCGTAGGCATTTTACTGCTGGTTGCATATAGAGTTTTCTTTCTTAAAACAACATCCTTACTGGTTGAAATGTTTGCACTGCTGAGCGTGATATTAGTATTAGCAGGCATTGGATTAGTTGATGACCTTTTAGGCTGGTGCAAGGGAGGACTATCAAGGCGCTCTCGCTTAATCTTAGTAGCGTTTGCATCTATCCCTCTCATCGCTATTAATGCAGGCAAGAGTATAATCAGTATTCCCTTCTTAGGAACGATTGATGTAGGAATACTCTACCCACTCATACTTATTCCCTTAGGAGTAGTAGGGGCGACTACCACATTCAATTTTCTTGCAGGCTTTAACGGCCTCGAGGCAGGACAAGGCATGCTCCTCTTGACTGCCCTGGGAATTGTAGCATTCTTCACCGGCAGTCCCTGGTTGACTGGTATTGCAGCAGTTATGATTGCGGCGCTGCTTGCATTTCTACTTTTTAACAAGTATCCTGCCCAGGTGTTTCCAGGAGATTCTCTTACATATACCGTCGGAGGTTTAATTGCGATAATTCCCATTCTGGGCAATTTTGAAAAGGTTGCAGTGTTCTTTTTCATACCGTATTTGTTTGAGACTGTTTTAAAAATAAGAGGGAAACTGGTCAAATATTCATTCGGAAAACCAAGAAAAGACGGCAGTATTGGTCTCTTGTATGATAAATTCTACGGTCTCGAACATCTGGTAATCTTCGTTTTGCAAAAGTGCAAGATTCGAGTAACTCAAAACGCAGTCGTCTATACTATCTGGACATTGCAAGTACTGGTCATCATGGCAGGACTCCTTATATTTAGGCACGGAATCTTCACCTAGCATGAAATTGAATAAAACGTTGGTAAGTGGAAGTCTTATTCTATTAATTACCTTTAATCTGTTCAATGCTCTTAATTTTATCTTTCAGTTTAGCATGGCGCGCCTGCTTTCCGTAGTTGAATATGGAGTACTTGCCACGCTTTTTTCTTTTATTTATATTATGAGTATTTTTACCGAATCGATTCAGATGGTTATTGTAAAATATGCAGCAGCAGAGAAAAATGATGGAAAAGTTAAAAATTTGCTTAGAAAATCACTGCAAAAAGCTTTTTTCGCTTCAATGTTTTTATTCATATGCTACGCACTCATTGCTCTCTTTCTGACTAAAGCGTTGGAAATTCCCTATAGTTTGCTGCTCTTGAACGGTGTATTCATTTTCTCATCGCTGCTGCTGCCGGTCAATCGCGGGCTCATGCTTGGAAAGAAGATGTTTGGCATGTTGGGGGTAAGCCTGCTTGTTGAAGCGGTGCTGAAGCTCGGCTTGGGCATTACCTTTGTATTCCTCGGCTGGAAAGTCTTCGGTGCGCTCCTCGGTACACTCATCGGAACGTTTGCTTCATTTTTCTTTTCATTTATCCCTTTGCAATCTATCTTTAAAAGCAGAGAGAAGAAAGCACAAACCTCGGGGATATATACATATACAACTCCAGTGTTTATTATAACCGCAACGATCCTTGCTTTTTATAGTCTCGATATTTTAGTGGCAAAGGCAGTATTTGATGCGCAGACTGCAGGACATTACGCAATTGCTTCAGTATTAGCAAAGACGCTGTTCCTTGCAACACAACCAATTAGCAAGGCAATGTTTCCTCTTTCAGTAACAGGAAAGAAAAAATCGGGATCTCGTCTCTTGTACGAGGCGCTTGCTTTTCTCAGCGCATGCATCCTCGCCGTTTGTCTTGTTGCCTACTTCTTTCCAGGATTCCTCATTACTCTTTTCTCAGGCAAGACAATCGCAGAATCTGCGCATATTCTATTTCCACTCACATTAGGTGTAGGCATTTTATCTCTGGCAAACCTTGTATTGTGGTACAAGATATCAAAAGGCATGGTGAGCAGGGCAGGGTACTTGCCGCTTATTGTAGGCATTGAGTTCATGTTCTTATGGCTGTTTTCTAAAACACTGGAACAGTTCTCACTTGCTTTTGTGGCGGCCGCCGCAATCTTTTTATTGGCCTCTGCGGTGCTAGCTAAACGATGAAACTCTCCATTATTATGCCTATGTATAATACGCAGAATATGCTTGCTAATCTGAAAGCAGCAACCACTGCTTTAGAAGAAATCACCCCAAGCTATGAACTTATTGTGGTTGATGATGGCAGCACGAACAATTGCCGTGCTGAAGCAAAACGCTTCAAACACAAAAAGGTAAAGGTAGTGGGCTATCCAGGCAATCAAGGAAAAGGAAATGCTATTAAGTACGGCTTCCAATTCGTGAAAGGAGAGTATGTAGCATTCGTTGACTCCGGCAGGGATTTGAATCCCAAGCAACTCAAGGACTTTATAGCACTCATGCATGCTAAGAAAGCAGACATTGTGATTGGTAGTAAGAGGCATCCTGATTCACTAGTCCATTATCCTTTGCTCCGGAGAGTAATGAGTTCTACTTATCAAGGTATAAACAAAATACTCTTTGGCCTTTCGGTCAAAGATACGCAAGTAGGCATTAAGTTGTTCAAACATACAGTTTTAGAAAAAGTGATGCCTAAAATAGCCATCAAGCGGTTTGCCTTCGATCTTGAACTTCTCGTAATTGCGAACAAACTCGGCTATACTATTGTGGAAGCACCTATCGTGATGCGGTATAAATTCGGAAGCACCATCAGACCTTCTTCAGTGTTTTGGATTCTTTGGGATACAGCCGCCATTTTCTATAGGTTGCGAGTGTTACACTATTATGACTAAAATAAGCGTTATCATACCGGTAAAAGAAATAAACGAGTACATTCGAAAGTTTGTTCCTCTTATTCTGAATCAAAATTTTACTGACTTTGAGATTCTTATTCTACCCGATAAGCCGTCAAAGGAGTTGTTTTCAAAAACAAGGGTTATTGCTTCAGGACCAGGAGGACCAGCAATGAAAAGGGACTTGGGAGCGAAAAAGGCAAAAGGAGAAATACTTGCATTTATCGATGATGATGCCTATCCACAACAAGGATGGCTTGCTGCAGCGCTTCCTCATTTTGAAAATACAAATGTGGGGGCAGTAGGCGGACCGAATGTAACGCCTCCTGAGAGCAATTTCTTTCAGCAGGTTTCAGGAACGGCGCTTGCATCTTGGATAGTGAGTGGCCCAACACTCTATCGATACATCCCCAAACAAATGCGAGAGGTAGATGATTTACCGAGCTGTAATTTATTCATAAGAAAATCTCTCTTTCTCAAGCTAGGAGGCTTTGACACTTCATTTTGGCCAGGTGAAGATACGAAGCTTTGTTCCGATATTAAAAAAATAGGCAAAACGATCATATATGATCCTGACGTCCTCGTCTATCATCATCGCCGTCTAGACCTCGCAAGCTATCTCAAGCAAATAGCGACGTATGCAAAGCATCGCGGTTTCTTCGCAAAGAAATATCCTGAGACTTCGAGAAAATTTAGTTATTTCATGCCCAGCTTGTTTGTCCTCGGCCTGCTCCTCGGAATAGTACTTTCACCCTTCGATACTATACTAAAACTGCTCTATCTTGCTACCCTCACCATCTATACATTGCTCGCTTTCATTGAGGCTGTACGAACAAAAAAACCAGCATTCATCATTCCGTTCATTCTGCTTGTTTTCCTCACTCACGTGGCATATGGTCTGGGCTTTATACAAGGAATTTTTAAAAGAAAGTTGAGAAGCAGGTATAGAGCATGAAACTCTCTATTATCATTCCAGCATTCAATGCTGCTAGAACCGTAGATGCCTGTCTGAAAAGCATCTTTGCACAAATCTATCCGCGAAAAGAGTTTGAAGTGCTGTTCTTAGAAGGATATAGTTCCGATGCAACGTATGAGATAGCAAAAAAATATCCAGTTAGAATGCTGCGTAATCATCTTAAAAACGAAGATGAACGAAGAATCTATGGCCTGAAAAAAGCAAAGGGTAGAATCATTTGTCTTATTGATACGGATAATGTGCTTCCTGAAAAAGACTGGCTGAAAAAAATGATGCAGCCCTTTGAAGATAAAGAAATTATCTTTGCTGATACACTTTATGGCACCTACCGGCCCCATGACCGGCTGTGCGTTAAATACAATGCGCTAATTGGGGATGATGATCCGTTTGCAATGTATTTAGGCTTGTACTCCCGATGGTCATATATCACGAATGATTGGACTGGCTGTCCATATCAGGCAGAAGATCAGGGAACGTATCTCAAAGCACGTTTCCTCGATGCAAATCGCATCCCTGCAATGGGTTCAAATGGTTTTTTTATTCGGAAAGAGGTGCTTACTAAGTATATCAAGAATTCTTGGATACATTCAGACATTCAATGGCGCCTTATGCACGATGGTTATAATTGCTTTGCAAAAGTTAAAACAGCGTATATCCATGATCAAAGAAGATTTTTCAGGAACAAGATACGGAGAATTAAGCGCAGGCTTGCTCATGAGGTGAAGTTTGAGTATAATTATGGTATTACTAAGAAGGATATAGCAAAACTGGCGCTCCGCCTGGGATTGATTCTACCAATCCTCTATGATACCTTAAAAGGATTCGTACGAAAGCCATCAATCGCTTGGATTTTCCACCCGATTGCCTGTTATGGCGAGCTCGCTATTCATATGTATTATCGGTTGCGCTATGGATTCTCACTTACCTAAGTTTATAACTTATAAATTACTAAGAGCGGGCGATTCTGCGGATCAAAATATGCTTGTACACTCGTCAAATTATGTTGTGCAGGATATGAGTATACCCAGGCAGGTGTAAATACTGGTTCAAACAAAGAAACAATTATATAATCAGGCCGTATGAGGGAGCGCTTTGCTTCGAATAAGCTTTCTGAAGCTTGCTGGCAGGTTTGATTTTCATTCGTCTTGCCAAATTTGTCAATACAGTCCTGAGGCATTTGAGAGTCATTATTATGGTAATCGTAACTTGCCCGTTCGGAATAATACTGGTTCTGAACAATGGAAGAAGTAATAATTTTTGCATCGGCAGGCGTATTTTCCTTGAGCCACTCTCCTGCGAGTTTTACTTCCTTATAACTCTCCTTTTTCTCGTTGATGAGAGCAGAGGCATGCGTCATATTCTGGTATGCTCCTCCGAGTACAAAAAGCAAGACCACAATAAGTGCAATAGCCTTACTGTAGGGCTTGATGCTCGCATGCATCCACATGAGCCCTTTCCCCGCAATGATGAACAAGACAGGCATCAGCATAAGCAGCCAACGGTCATTCCCTTCACGAATTAATATCACATAGAAGAATAAATGCACAACGAGGAAAATGCATACAAAGACATCAGAATCAAATGCCTCTGTCTTTCGCTTCAGGATTACATCAGCATACAACAGCAAAGGATAGAGGGAAAGAATTCCAAGCACAACGGCGCTGCCCCAGAAAAGCTCAGGTAAGGTGAACAGCATGGGAAGAACATGCCAGCCAATCTTCTGATGGACAGTAACTGCAGATGCGCCAAAATAGAAGCGCAGGGCAAAGAATTTGTTTAATATGAAGTAGATAAGATACGGAGAAAGGCAGAGCGCAAGCCAGGCCGCACCTTTCCAGACTTGTTTTTCTTTAAACATCTGGAAACGCCGTATAAAAAAGAGATAGAGTGCACAGCTTATCAGGACAAGTGCAAAGGGAAATCGAGTTGAGAAGGCGAGCACGCCGAACAGAATAGACAGATACAAGCCCGATGCTTTCTGTTCTTTCAGATATTTCTGCCAGAAAAAGTACAGGCAAAGAATACCAAAGAACGTTGCTGGAATATCTGTTAATAGACGGTATGAATAGAAGCTCCATACCCAATACGTACCCATCATTACAGCAGAAATTAAGCCGACCGCTCTGCTATACAAGGTCTTACCAAGTAAATAACAAACATACACCGTTCCTATACTTGGTACTAGCAAGGTCACAAAGCGGAGGAATCCTTCTCCCAATCCAAGTTTAAAGAACAAGCTCCAGAGCAAAGGCAATAACAAGGAGCGCAGACCAATAAAGTGACTCCACCACTCAGGCGTATCCATGCCCAGAGCCCATACTTTCGCAATCGCCAGATAGTCTCCTTCATCCCACCATACCGGCTGATTTCCTACAGAAAAAAAGAAATAAAGCTTGGAAAGTATGACAAAGCCGAGCACCAGATATACTAACACCTGTTCATGCTTATATCCTTGTTCTGTAGAACTCATTACTCTAGATGCAGAGAGGCATTAAAAAAGCTTTTCTTTTCATTTCGTGCTTTCAACACGCTGCCATAGTTCTTTCTGTGTCTTTTTCTTGACATTTATATCTTTATAGATAATAAGCCAGAGATAGACGCGGGCAAGAAACAAGGAAGCAAGCCACCCGGCTTCCCGGACGCTTTTCACATACTTGAGCAGACGGAATCCTCCTCGGGACTCCCAACCGAATGAACGCAACGTCTTCCCGTGCATCATCTTCAGCTGATTATAACCGCCAGCGCTTCGTCGCTTTTGCTTAATCCAGTCTTTCCAGTTATCCGGATATTTAACATACACTGCTGCTTTGGGAGCGTACGCAATACGATATCCTTGTTCATGCACCTGCAATGCAATAAATCCATCTTCTGAAAGGAGTTCCTCATCTAATTTTGGAAACAATGTTTTTCTGATTGCAAATAAATAGCCAGTGCACTGGAATGGCAATTGCTTTTTCTCTGCTTCCTTTCTTAATTCGTCTGCAACTCCAGTGAGCACCTGTGCCCAAAAGCCATATTTCGTGGTGTGGTTAGTAGAGAAAGGGTGTCCCGAAACGGCTCCTACTTGTGCATGCGCTAAAGGTGCTAGCAGTGCTGCTAAAGCTTGTTTTCCAATGTACACATCTCCATCGCTTAATACCAGCAAGTCTCCTCGTGCTTGTGCAACAGCAATGTTTAGGGCAGCAGATTTTCCTTTCCCCGGATCCTGAATCAGCCGCAGGTTGCTTATGTTCTTTTTCAGTTTTCCTGCCGCTTCAAGCGTTTCCAGGTCAGGCGCAATAACAATCAGCTCATCCTCTTTCTTTTTCTGGCTGCCTAGTGCGGCTACTGCTTTCCCAATGGTTCCTGGTTCCTTAAATGCGGTGATGATGATGCTATTCATGTGTTAAATAAACGGACATACCGTTTGCTAAGCGTACTCCATGCATACTTCTTGGCAGTTGCCAGAGCAGCCTGTTGAACTGCTTTCTTTCCTTGCTTGTTTTTTTCTATAAGTCTGACAAGAGCAGGCACGTCACCAATTGGAAAAAGGAATCCATTTGTTCCATGCTGGATAAGTGCTTTGCCTCCATCGGTTGCTGAAGCAATAACAATTTTTCTACGAGCCATTGCTTCCAATAAGACTTGAGGCATCGCTTCACGCTTTGAAGGCAAAACAAAAATAGTATGGTCATCAAGTGCCCGAATCGCTTTTTTCACATCATACATGCTACTATCAAAATGCACATTAGGTAAACCTTGAGAGCTATTTTTTAGTTTCTGTAAATAGGCTGGCTCAGGAGGACCCATAATGGTAAACTGCACTTCAGGCAACTTTTTTGCTGCTGCAATGAGCAGCTCTATATTCTTAACAGGAGCAATTCTTCCCATAAAAAGTACATCTTTGCGCGGTCTTGACTTTGTAAGAGGTGTATCAAAGTATACCTCGGGCAGTCCATTAGGAATTGATAGTATCATGTCTTTGCTAACACTATGCGCATGCAAGTGCTGAGCTTCCCAAGGAACGATGCTAATGACTTTGTTAAAGGCATGCAATGTCTTTCTATCTTTTCCTAATACGTTCTTCCAAAGAACAGTAAGGAAGCGCAATACTGCAGGCCGTTTTACATTAAACGGGGCATGAGGTATAAGGTATGCTTGTAGACCTGGATGGATGCGTTTCAGTTCTGCAAGTGCCCGCGCAATACTGGCAGAATGCGGATGCAACAAATGAGTAATAATGATGTCAGGCCGTTTCTGCTCATCCATCATCAATCGCTTAAGCTCTGCCTGCGCTCCTCCAATCACAAACCAGCTGATAACATTATCAGTAAAGGGGTAATAGTATCCGGTAAATCTCTTGACTTTAATTCCTTCAATGTCTGCTTCTAAAGGCATTCTTTTTCTCGTTCCTTTTTCCCGGTCTGAAGTAAACGCGACTACTTCATGGCCCTGCTTTTTAAATTCCTTGCTTTCCGCAAGTGCCCGCGCCCACACTCCGCATCCTCCTCCGCTGAATGGGCAGACTTCAAGTATCCTCATTACTCTAGAGGTAAAAAAGTATTTATAAACATGTGTTCCGCACAGCCTGTATGCTGACAAAGAAAGATATCTGCATTGTTATCGCTACCTACAATCGTCCTCAGGATGTCAAGCAGACTCTGCATGCCTTAGTAGTAAATAAGAATATTCCTGGCAAGGTGCTTGTTGTTGACCAGAGCAAGGATACAAAGACCAAGGAAGTAGTGCATTCGTATCAGAAAAAACTTCCCGTTACTTACCTGCATAATGCACAGCCCTCATCAAGCATGGCAAAAAATAGAGGCATTCGGGAAGCAAAGCATGCATTCAAACTCATCATGATTCTTGACGACGATGTCGACCTTCTTCCCGGATTCCTGGATAAAGCTTTGCAGGAGTTCAACCTGCATCCTGAAATAAAGGCGCTGGGAGGCGTAGATATCTC
>CAYJQF010000002.1:0-35580 GCA_964372375.1 Candidatus Woesearchaeota archaeon | reverse complement strand
AGATACATAAGTCAAGCAAAGGAATCAAATCCTTCTTCTTTAAACTGTGTTTCCTGCCGCATCAGGAGGAGCAGAAATATCGTATTATCGGCCCATACGGAAATACGGCAAGTCCGTTGGTAAAGAAGCGGATTGCTGATGCCGAATGGCTCCCCGGATTTAACATGCTTTTTAGAAGTGAAGTATTTATAGGATATACAATGCCGGAAAGCAAGGGCTACAATGTCCTGGAAGATATAGACGCTTCATATTCTATATTCATCAAGCATGGTCCAGGCAGTTTGCTGATAACACCAGCATGCAAAGCAGTCCATCGCTTTAGCGGCACCGCCCGCTATACAGAACGGAAACGCATTTTTGTGAATCATGAAGATCATTTTTACTTTTATTACACCTACTTGCACACTCCGCTTAATTCGTTTAAATTATTCTGGTCTCTCTCTGCAATTCTCCTCGGCACGTTAGCTCGCGCACTCATCACCTGTTCTAGGCAAGAATGGCGCGTCTTTGCCTATAATGCGGGAGCAATTACCTACTGTATTAGAAATAGAAAAAAAATACAAAAAGGGATTTTGCGTGAATTTCTTGATGCGGATTTGCAGATGGTTATCTAAAGAAGTAGCAAAAAAAGATAGCTAAATTTATATACTAGGAAAAGAGGAAAGAGAGATGGTGATGAGAGGGATATATGGGTTCATTGCGAACTGATCTTTCAGGAGTAAGCGAATTGAGGCGGGGAGGAACTACAAGCCCAAAGGATATTCTTCTTCTTAATCCTCGTTCAGGTTTTTTATTGGATGAGCGCGTTTTCCTGCCTTTAGGTATTGCAAATATTGCAGCTGTTGCACGGGAACAAGGGCACTCGATAAAACTGCTCGACCTTGCCGGAGCTTCAGATTACGTTGAGCGCGTTGTTCAGGAAGTGGAACAAGGAAGCTATGATGTGGTAGGGATTACTGCCACTTCTCCTCAATTCTATTATGCTGCACGAATCTTAGAAGGTATCAGAAGGACAAGCAAAAGACCAAAAGTTATTATTGGAGGGCCACATGCTTCCATGTTTTCCGCTTTTAGAAGAAATCTTATCGCGCGATTTTCAACGCAAGGACTTAGAGGTGCGGCTCTTGAAGAGCGATTGCATCAAGAAGATCCTAATTTTGCATCCTTAGAAGCATTCGACGTGATTGCCGAAGGTGAGGAAAATGCATTAGCAGCATCCTTAGAAGCTGATCAGAAATGGGTGAATGGCGGCATTACCGTCAATCTCGATACTTTGCCCTTGCCAGCCCGCGATCTATTTGATGTTAAGAGTTATTTAGTAGATCCACAAGGCACTCCTAAATTTAAAATAGATGGAAAAGCTTCCGGCTCGCTGATTGCGCAACGTGGTTGTCCATACCAGTGTGAGTTCTGCTGCGGGAGAGATACTCCCCAACTGAGCAGGGTTCGTGTGGATGGAGCATGGCGGGGCCATTCGCCCGGGCGTGTTCTTGCTGAATTAGATGCAATGCATCGAGATTTCGGTATCACTTCATCTATGTTTTACGATGATGAGCTCAATCTCGACCCGAATCATGTGCTTAAGCTCTGTGCAGCATTACAGGAAAGAGAGTATCGTTATCGTGGCTTTGTGAAATCAGATCTCTTTGTTAAATACCCACAAGTGGCAAGTGCGATGAAAGAAGCAGGGTTTGCTGAAGTATTAACTGGTGTTGAGTCTGGCTCTCCCCGTATCCTTGGCAGGCACTTGCACAAAAGAACGACGCCTGAGTTAAATTACCAGGCAGCAATGCTCTGCTTAGAGCGCAAGCTTGGATTTAAAGCATTAACGATGCTCGGTCATGTAAGCGAGACTGAGCAGGATATTATGCACACCAGAGAATGGCTGCTCAGAGTAGGAACGGCATTTAGAGATCGGCTCGGTCCAGGCTATTTTACCTTTGATGTAACCGTCTTTCAGCCGTATCCCGGCAGTCCGATCTGGGACCGCGCAGTAAGGAACACAGGCGAGTTCTCAGACCAGTATGCATGGAAGTTTGAGACGGTGCACAAAGGAGCACTACTTGACCCAGACCAAGGAGGGCTTTATTTCAATAAAGTAAATTTTAAGACAGAGCATGGATTCTACAAAGGCGTTCCTGGCGAATATAGGGCGTTTATCAGAACACGAGGAGTATCGGCAGAACGATTTGTGGAATTACGGGATGAAGTGGAATACGAAGTAAGGGAAAATCTGGGCATGTCTCAGCTTAGAAAAGTAACATCGGAAAGCCAGCTCACGCACGCGATGGGACAAGGCGCCACGCAGGCTTCCTAACCTGGTTTTTCCACAATAATAAAGTTTAAAAGCACCATTCCTTGGCACGTGTATGAAGGCAATGCTCAAAACAAGACCACAGGAGCAAAACTTAGAAGAAAAATGGGGACGTGTACGCGCCCAGTTTCCCCAAGGAAATCTTCCGCTTGGTCCGTATTTTCAGGAACAGCTCCAGACCGGGCATCTTGTCTTTACCTTAGGAAGATATCACTTTGCAAAGAGGATGTTAGAAGGAAAGCAAGCGGACGTACTAGAACTAGGATGCAATGAAGGAATAGGATCCTATCTGCTTGCTCAGGCTGCAAAGTCGGTTTTAGGAGTAGATTTTGATAAAACAGGCATTCGCTGGGCACAAAAGCACCTGAAGCTCCCTAATCTCAAATTTCAGCAGGGAGACTTTCTTGGGCAACACTATGGCTCATTTGATGCAGTCGTTTCTTTGGATGTGATTGAACATATTCCTAGAAAAAAAGAGCAGGAATTTATTGGCACACTCTACAGGAATCTGAGCCCGACGGGATTTGCGATTGTAGGTACGCCGAATAAGACTGCTGACAAGCATTCTTCACCTACAAGCAGAGTAGGTCATGTCAATACCTTTATTGCAGAACGCCTTGAAACATTGCTTGGCAGAAAGTTTCACAATGTATTCATGCTCGGAGCGAATGATGCACTCGTACACGCTGGTTTCAAGCCCATGACACACTACTTGCTCGCTATCGCAGCAAATCCGAAATAACCCTAGTCTATGGCTCCAGAAAAAAAACAAATTCTTTTTATTGAAGGCAGCCCCTCTGACTCGCCGGCAAAGTTTGCACGAGCATTGCAAAAAGCAGGCTACGAAACAATACTACTTAGTTTAACCAAAGATTCTGTCAATACATTCCTGAAAGGCTCCTATGATCGCATACTCGATTTTCAAGGAACATTTTTCCGTTTAAACCTGCGTTCTCTACCAAAAATACTTATGCACGGCATCCGTACGTTTCCTGCTCTGGTAAAAACGTTCCTTGCTGTGCACAGGCTCAAGCCGTACCTCGTGATTGCTCGCTCTACACCCAATTGGCTCTGCTTCCTTGCACTCAAATATTTTGCAAAGGTTCCGTGCATTTACTTTCCCTGGGATTTTCGCTCGTTTGTATACCAGGATGTTGTCCATGCAAGAAAAGAAGGCGTTCCCTCATTTGAATTGAAGGCAGAGCGCTACTGCTTTGAACACGCCGACGGCATCATGTACAAAGGAGTTGAGAATAAGCTAGACTATCTCAACGAAGCAGTTCTTGGTAAAAATCTGAAAATACAAGCACCGTTATTTCATTTTGTTCCCTATTGCTCCCAGGATTTGCTCATCCCCCCTTCCAAGGAAAAACTTTCCAAGAAAGACGGGGAAATCCATATTGTCTTTACCGGCCATATTGGTATCGAGCCTTCTTGGATTCGTACCGTTAAACAGGTCATTGACCAGAACATCCATTTGCATTTGTATGGAAAAACAATCGGACTAACGAGCACAGAATCTGAAAAAAGGAAAGAGTATGCTCAACTGTTAAACCATCCCTACTTCCATCTGCACAAGCAATTGCCTCAGGAGCAGCTTATTCCCGAAATAGCGAAGTATGATTACGGCATCTGGCTCGGCTATTTCGATTCAAACTCGAAGTCAATTCACTTGGATACGGGGAATAAATTTGCTACTTATCTAGAAGCGGGATTGCCTATTATTTATTACACGAATCACGAATACATTGGCAGGAGCATTCAAACGTACGGTGCAGGTCTGGGAATTACCATTGATACGAATCTTCCTGCACTGATTAAGAAGCAGAACTATGCACAGTTAGTAAAAAAAATAGAGCGAGGCAGAGAGAAAGCGGTTGCTGAAAAGCAGGTTCCTGCCATCGAACAGTTCTTCCAGAGAGTGCTCCGCTACTGGAAAAGCCGTCAACACTAGAGACTATTCTTTCTTAACTACAAGAAGTTTTTATGAGGAACATCAGCTTGGAGTGGTGCAGGTCTACGCCCATGTTGTACAAAATCTTGCTTAATATCCCATAACACTTCATTATTCCCTTCCTGCATACAGGGAGTAGGGCAATAGCTAAAATCTATGTCTTCCCAGGCAGCTTGCCGTGCTTGATCATTCCATACGTCTTTGAAGCTTCGTGCATTCAAGTCACCATGCTTGCTAAATGCAGGATTGCCTTTCATGAGGCAACAGGGAGCCAAATAGCCATGTGCACTAACCGAAGTGACAAAATGAGGAATATAACACTTTTTGTGATGCCGCTCAGGCGTAGTGAGCATGCCTGCCAGTCTATCCTGGGGATAGCTCACTTCAAACTGCTCTGTTTCAAGTGTTTTTGCGCGATCTAATTCTGTCATGATAGCAGTAGCTTCTTTTTCTTGTAAGTTTCTCAATCCGTGCCAGTTGAATAATGGCCTGAAACGGATATAATTAACTCCCAACTGTCTAGCAAGTTCCGCAGCGCCGTAGATGCCAGGCCGTGTTTCTGGTTTGAGCAAATAGGTTAGTCCAATCACCAGATCCTGCCCCTTGGTATTACGCGTAGTAACGAGAGAGCCTATATTAGCTACTGTTTTTCTAAATCCTGCTTCAGGCATGCCGTGCATAATTTTGTAAATAGCAGGACCATCAGCATCCAAACTGATTCGTACCCACGTGCAGCAGTCAGTTAATGCTTCCTGCACTTCAGGCAGAAGGCGCATACCATTCGTATTAACTGCAACTTCCATGCCTCTTCCTTTTACATAGCGTACAATCTCTGCAAGATTCGGATGCATCGTAGGATCGCCTCCTCCTCCGAAAATCATTGCCTGTACACCCACTTCAGCAAACTCGTCAATACGCCGTTTTGCCACCTCTAAAGGCATCGCGGTATTGTCAAGCTGAAAACTTTGAAGGTCATCAACAACAGGAATAGCCTCATTTTCTCTATTTCTGGAACCGACGCACGAAGGGCACATATGATTGCACGCATTTGTTAAATCCATATCAACCATCACTGGAAACGGATTCTTCCCATCTAGCCAGGCATTCACTTGCTCAGGATGCGCTAACAATTTAGCCGTGCTCTGAAATTTTCCCCGTTTTGCTTCTTTATTTGCTGGTTCCATACATCCCTCAACTACATGACAGAGCAGTTCCTTTATAAATATTCTTCTTTTCTACACTACTAACACACCATACACATCTTTAAATTCTCTCAAAAACCTCTTTTTTCATGCACGTCCTGGGACTTAATATAGGGCATAATGCAACCGCTGCACTGCTGGAAGACGGAAAAGTGGTTGCTTGTGTGAGCGAGGAGCGCTTCTCCCGCTTGAAAAATCATTATGGAGTACCATTCCAGTCTATACACTATCTGCTTGAACATGCCCAGTTGACCATGCAGAATATTGGTCTAGTCGTTGTTGATGATCATTATCCAGTTACTGGCAAGAAAGATTTTACTAAGGAGTTCATGGAAGCGTATACCAATAAGCCAATCCATAAACGAGTTTTTTCATATCTAGGTTATTCATTTCCCCAGGCATTTCAGGTCTATCAGCAGGTAAAAGAATCGCTTTCCACAAGAAAAGAGAGAATGAAGCAGGCAATTACTTGCAAGTTAGCACAAGCCTTGCATATTTCTCCTCTTAAAATAGCACTTATTGACCATCATGCTGCTCATGCATTTTCTCCGTGCTTTAATCTGCCCAGAAACAAAAAGACCTTAGTGTTCACGCTTGATGGGGAAGGTTCGGGCACGTGTGCAACAGTCAATGTCTACGATGGGAAAAATCTTACTGTCTTGGCAAGAACAAAGAAAGTTGCTTCATTGGGTTATTTGTACGCGCTTGCGACACTTTTTCTAGGCATGAAACCTTTAGAACATGAGTTTAAAGTAATGGGACTTGCTCCCTATGCGAAAGAGCACAAAGTCGCAGCGCTCTATCCTAAACTGTCGAACCTTATTCATGTTGATGACACTTTAACTTTTAATGCTACATTCAGTACACAATTTGCAGATCATTTCTTCAAGAAAGAACTGAGGTTTGTCCGCTTTGACATCATTGCAGGAGCCCTGCAGAAGCTGGTTGAAGAACGAACAGTCGAATGGATTACCAAAGCAATTAAGAAGACAGGAATTACCGACATCGCACTTTCCGGAGGAGTGTTCATGAATGTGAAAGCAAATCAGAAGATTGCAGAACTGTCTGAGGTGGAAAGCCTGTTCATCATGCCCAGCTGCGGCGATGAAGCAAGTGCATTTGGCGCAGCGCTGTACGGCTATAAACTACTTTGTAAAAAGCAAGGCATTCCCTTTACTCCCCAACCTTTTACTGACCTCTATCTTGGCCCTGCATATTCCGATGACTATATTGAAGGGCTCATAGTCAGAAAAGACCTTGCCAAAATGTATCGCATTAAGAAACTCAAAGACCCCGCTCATACCATTGCCAAGCTGCTTGCTCAGGGAGAAATTATTGCTCGCTGTTCAGGAAGGAGCGAGTGGGGTGCTCGTGCACTAGGCAACAGGTCAATTCTTGCCAATCCTGTCCATCCCGATACCATTCGAATATTAAATGAAACTATTAAGGATAGGGACTTCTGGATGCCCTTTACTCCTAGTATTCTAGATACACATGCAAAAAAGTATTTCCGAAATAAAAAAAAGATTGCCACTCCATACATGATCATAACCTTCAATGCAACTGCCGCCGCCAAGAAAGAGCTTCCTGCTGCAATCCATCCATATGATTTTACACTTAGGCCTCAAGTAGTATCCAAGGAGCATAATCCAGAGTATTATGCAATCTTGAAACAGTTTAGCAGGCTGACAGGCACGGGTGCACTGCTTAATACCTCTTTCAACTTACATGGCGAGCCGAATGTGCTCACGCCGGAGGATGCGTTGCATACCGTAGAAAACTCTTCCTTACGATACCTCTTACTAGGAAGCTATTTATTTGAGAAAAAGCAAAGAAATGCTGAGGAAAGAGCATATGAATAATACACAAGTAAAAAAAGCGGAAGGAGTCGTCAAATTTACCCAGCTTTTTACCAAGGCAGAGCCGCTTCCTTCTCAAGCTATTATAGAATTGAATCACTACAGGCAAATATTATTCAACGGTAAACTAATAGGACAGGATCCAAGCAGGTATGGCGGTGCAGGCTATGGCAATGTGAGCCAGCGCCTTCCTCCCTTTGATGCACCTCCAGGAAGAAGAACTTTTTTCATTACTGGCACACAAACAGGCGGCTTAGAGCAGCTTTCTGCTGAACAGTATACCATCGTTACCGCCTATTATCCAGAACGGAATGAAGTGCATGTTAAAGGACCAATAAGTGCTTCTTCAGAAGCAATGACCCATGCCAGCGTGTATGATTGTGTTCCCGAGGCGCGCTTTGTCTTGCACGTACATGCTCCTTTGCTCTGGCAGAAAGCATATGCTCTTGGTATTCCTTGCACTGACTCCAAGGTTCCCTATGGCACGCCTGAAATGGTTCAGGAAGTACAGCGCCTCTTTGTAGAAACTTCAGTAAAGGAACAGTGCATTTTTTCCATGGGCGGGCATGAGGATGGTATTATTACCTTCGGTCAAACAGGTGCAGGGGCAGCAGAAACCTTGCTTAGGCACGTGCGAGCAGCCGAGGTCTTTAGAGGCTAGTGGATGTTATTTGTTCACAGAAATAATACTTTCAGCAGAAACAGAAGAGATATCTGTACTATAGTAGCAAAGTCGTTGTGTGAGATAACTGTTTTTTTCTTTTCTATTTTATCAGAAATCGTTTATATCCGTTCTCTATCTTTCTTTAAGCTGATAAACGTCGGTCCGGGATGATGATACGCCTCTAACACTGCTCTCCTTGTTTCTGCAGCACTCGTAGGATAGAATCCTCTAATGTTTGTAAACACATCTGCTAATCGAGGGGTAATCAGTTCATGCGTTGGTCCTTCTTCCGGATAATCACAATACCCGACCAATTTCACTGGCACATTTTGTGAATCAACAGCAATTTTTACCTGCTCAAACGGACGTTCGATCAAGAAAGGAGTAATCGCAAATACCCACGGCTGTAATCCTTCAATTGCCATGCCCCCTGCGATGCCAATCATGCTCTGTTCTGAAACGCCAAAATTATGAAGCCTATCTTCCAAAGGATTTTTTGAAAGAGGGAACTGTCTGAGAAAATCAGGAAACATTTTGTATCCTGTATCCCCAATTAACAAATGGATTCTCTTATCTCTGGCGGCAAGCTCAGCAATCACTTTGCCAAATTCATATCTCATCGAGCGTCCCCTGAAACTTCCCGGTATGCCTGCTCCCATTGCGTGCCTGTAGGGGCTTCAGAATGCCAGGCAGCACTGTCTTGCATGAAACTAACTCCCTTCCCTTTAACAGTGTGGGCAATCACGATATAGGGTGTACCGCTGCCTCTATGATTGAGCCGAGGAATAATTTCTTCGAATGCATGCCCATTCACCTCACCCACTTCCCAATTGAATGCCCTGAATTTATCAGCCAACGGCTCAATAGGAACAATGTGTTCTATCCTATCAGAAGATTGAATTTTATTATAATCAATAATGGCAGTCAAATTGTCAAGACCCAAACGCGCGCCATGCAATAATGATTCCCACGTAGTGCCTTCCTGGCATTCTCCATCACTCATGAGCACATAGGTATGTCCTGGCTTATCCATCAGCTTTCGCGCAAATGCAATACCAATGCCGGCGGGAAGTCCATGGCCTAAACTGCCAGTCGTCGCATGAATCCCATTCGCCAAATCTAAATCGGGGTGCCCTGAAATAGCAGGAGTATATCCTTGCTCCCTCAAAAGCACATACAAAGGAGGAGCCGCATGCCCCTTGCTTAAGATAAATCGATCATCTGGCTGCATTACTGCTCTATGCAAGGCAACCAGCAGTTCAATGCATGAGAAACTTCCTCCAAAATGCTTTAATCCAGTTTCTTTGGCAAAATCAAACACCTCTTTTCGCAGTCGCTGTGCTCGCGCTTCCAACTTTTTAACATTATACTCCATTGTAAAGAACATAGAGAATCGCTTATAAAGATTTAGGTGAGAAAGAACAATTGTTTTATTGCTCTTTACTATCCTCAAGGTAAAGCTTCTAGAAGGTAATTAAGTATACTAACAAGATTGATGTGTAAGCTAATACTATTTATAATTTTTCTCTGATACTCTGCAGTTTTTTCATAGAGTTCATCACTAGAGTTTCACATACTGTTGAATATGTGTAATAAGGTCAGTCGTAGAGAGTTTTTCATCTGCTGTATACACTAACTGACCTCCCCAGGTAGCAAGCATTCGCTCTTGTTCTTGTAAAAGAGAGTTTGTTCCATGGGAGTAATCAGGGCCTTTAATGAAAAAGTGCGGCCGTACTAATTCGAGAAAGCGCGGCGTGCCATCTTCTAAGAACACATAATCAACTGGCTTCAATCTACTGACCATATACGCGCGCAAATAGTCGGGAAGTATCGGTCTCCCTGATGACTGCCTTCTTGCACCGCTAAATATATCATTCGCTACACCAACCACTAATCTATCACAATATGTCTTTGCCGAACACAAATGAGTGAGGTGTCCGGGATGGAGCAGGTCAAAACTGCCCGTGCACATCCCAATTTTCTTTCCTTCAGCTTTCATTGCTCGTATTTTTTCCACTAATGCTTTTTCAGAAAGAATGTTGCTCGCCCGATACAATTCCCGATTACCAGCCTCAAACATACAAAACGCATCAAGCGAATATTTATAAACACTCTGCATACGCTGTACTACTAGCATGCAGTACAATCCAATCACCGAAATCCTATTGCACAAGTGGAATCAAGTACTTACGGCAATGGGCACACCAACTACCTTTTCTGACACTACTGCTATTCAACTAGTACAACCTCCCGCACTTTTGGAAGAACATGCGCTGCGTGTCATGATTGCTCCCGGTTTTATGCAGCGTCGGCAATTTATGGAACAGGAAAGGAAAGCAGGGGCAGAACGAAAAGAGTTGGGAATGCCCGAACGCTGGCCGAGGGAGGGCGATGCCTGCTTCATGTGTGATGCAGTCGGGCAGGCACTGCATACTGAAGGAACTCTGCTCTTGCCAGCAGCAACCTTTCAAAATCATATTCTGATTCCCAATAAATATCCAAGCATACGAGGCCATGCGCTTCTGGTTGCAAAACAGGACAATACACTTGATCCTACTATTACCCGAGAATATCTTGAAGCAATGGTGCGGCTTGCGCATGCATATGATGTTGTTAGTGTAAGAAATCATCCGCAAGCAGGTATGAGTATTCCCGATCACGAGCATGCGCATGTACTGCCGAGATTAGTGCCAACTACTACCGGTACTCGTCATCCAATCTACGCACTTACCGATAGTTTGCTCGAGCCGGAATCTTTTGGTATCTCTACAGTTGCACGAACGCGCTTTGATACGCGCGCATGTGTAGGAAAAGGGAGGGTTGAAACTGCTTATAATATTTTGTCAAGATTGGCAAGAAATGAAATTATCTTTACGTTTTATTATGATCCTGCAGCAAATCAAGGAAAGCAGGGAGCATTTTTCATCACTCCGCACAAAAAGGCAGATGCCAAGGTCTCAGGCAGCTATCCCTTATATAATTATCAGACGACAAGCTTAGAAGGATTTTCATATGAAGCGCATCTTACGAATCTGGAATCGTATATCTATACAAAAGGCACGTTTCCCTGGAATGCATATCTTCAGTGACCAAGAGAGCGTTCAGGCAACGTACCAGAAACAAGGTTCTTTGCTTGTTCATACAAGCCGCGCAATTCCTCAATTATCGGTGATTTCACATTGGTGAGTATTGCATAAGTTGCTCTGCCAGTAAGTTCATTCATGCCATCAACAAGTGAATCAAGGCGTGCAACTGCCTCTCTGTTTTGGTCTGTTATAACACCATCATAGCTGTCTGGATTAAAGTGTTCAGCATATCGTTCCAGAGGCCGTTGAAGTACAGTTCGTGCGGCAAGCTGGAGCGGACGAATCCCCAGCTCATTTCTTGTTACTTGCTCAACACGCCATAAATAATTATGCATCGGGCCAAGCGCAATCCTAAAGTTCCTACCAATGCCTAAGCTGTTGAGGTTTTCTATCTGTTTCTGCATGGTAAAAAGCCTCTTTTATTCCTTTATAAGCATTTAGATACTTTATCCAGCAGGCATCACAAAGTTTATAACAGAGGCATCATTGCACTTTTCATAGTGATAGATTTAGAAGAACCTGTTGAACCAGTTATTACGCGTGATGCACGTCATCGCGGATGGGGAATTGATGAAGCATTGATTCGTGCACAGATCAAAGAAGCAACAGAAATGCCTGGCTGGAGATTTCCTCAAGGGATTATACCTTTAGCAAGACCAGTAACAAATATTCAAACAAACACCGTTGATCCACGTGCTCAGATGAATTTAGATGGCACGAAAATTGCCAGAGATGAACACCGTGAGCGAGTTCAGGCTTATATGGCGGGAGAAAAGGTTGCTCCTATCACCATAGACATGGCGCTGACGCAAAAATGTTCATTAAAGTGCACCTACTGTTATGCAGGCTTGCAACAGAATACGGCTACACCTTCTTTCTGGAGTACCTATAAACAGCTTATTGATGATTTTGTTTCCATAGGCCATCGACCAGGACAAGGAGTGCGCGGAGTCAGTTTGGTAAGCGATGGTGAGAGCACCGAGAGTCCGTACTTCCATGATTTTATCATGTATGGAAAGAGCAGAGGGATTGACATGGCCTCTGGGACTAATGGACTCTTGCTTGAGCCCGCCCGTTTTCCAGAGTTACTGCCTGCACTTACTTATCTACGCATTAATCTCTCAGTAGGAGAAAAAGCGAAATACGGTCCAGTTATGGGAGGGAATGATAGGCTATGGGATAAATTAATGGATATTATTGGTGAAGCAGTGCGAGTGAACAATGCACATAAGCAGGAGAATGTGTTCCGAGAGCAGAAGCGAACAGAACTTTTGCGAGAGCGAGGATATGATAGAGCTACAGCAGATGCAGGACTTGTTGCACAACTTGAAAAAGAGATGCCTGCATCATTGCAGCCGATACCAATTACCACCATAGGAACACAGATGGTGCTCTTGCCCGAATATGCAGACCAGGTCTTGCCCCTCACTCATTTAAGTAAAAAATTAGGCGTTGATTACCTCGTCATTAAGCATTGTTCTGATGATGAAATGGGAAGCTTAGGAGTCGATTATAACTGGTATCATACTCCGCTTGCCCAGGATTTATTGATTGCAGCAGAAGGCCTTTCAGATTCCCAAACTTCAATTCAGGCAAAGTGGTCAAAACTTAAAACAGGCAGAGACCGAAACTACGATAGGTGCTTTGGCCCCGCTTTAATGCTCCAAATTTCAGGTTCAGGCATTGTTGCTCCCTGTGGTTCCTTCTTTGGGAAAGGCTATGAACGATACCAGATAGGCAATTTCCACACCACCCCGTTTAGAGAACTCTGGGCTTCAGAGAGATACTGGGAAGTCCTGCATCACTTGCATGGAGGAAAATTCAATCCACAGCACATGTGCGAGACCTTATGCCTCCAGCATAAGGTAAATGAAAGTTTATTTAAGTGGATGGATCAAGGACAGCCTTTGCCAGACACCAGAGGTTCGTCAGCAATACCACATATTAACTTTGTATAGCTTTTTGATTCTCTTCTAATACTCTGCCTCTTCCTGTAAAGATACAGTATTCGGCATGAAACAGAGCAGAGAGTAATTACTAATTCTATATAAGCAAGATTGTTGTATAAGCTAATAAAGTGTATACATTTTCTTTGATGCCTCTGGCTTACTCACTAATTCTCAACTACTGAATGCCCAATCTCTGCATCTGCTTGATATTCCAATACAAGGGATTTTCCAAGCCTCGTTCGATTTTTCCTGCCTTATAAGCATCAACAATGCTCCGCACGGCATCTTCAATCGTGCGTCGCGGCCTGAATCCAAGCACGCGCTCTATTTTTTCTGAATTAATATGATACGAGCGAGTATCATTTGTTGGTTTAAACTCTATCATATTTTTACCAACAACTCTCAGAACGGTACGTGCAATGTTCTCGACCGTATAATTCTGGCTGCCCACATTAAATGCCTGACCATTCGATAATGCTAAAGGAAAATCTAGTACTCGTTCATACGCACGAACCATATCATCGATATGAATATTAGGTCTTTTTTGCGGGCCCCCTAAAACAGTCAGGACTTCTTTTTCAAGTGCATGGATAGTAAGCAGATTTATCACCACATCTAACCTGAGCCGGGGAGCATACCCGCATACGGTTGCAGGCCGGATGCTGGTAAAAGCCATCTCTCCTGCAAGTTCAGGCAATAGCTGTTCACACGCAAGCTTAAACTTGGAATAATCAGTAAGTGGTTTCGGAGGAGTATCTTCAACCACATCAGGCACATCTTGCACTCCATAAATGCTTGAAGAGCTCGCATTCACAAACTGGCCTACTCCTGCCTCTCGTGCAGCGGTGACTAAGGGAGGAAAAGCATCTAAATTAATGGATTTTCCTAATATGGGATTGAGCTCAAAGCTCGGGTCATTGGATATACAAGCTAAATGGATAACTCGATCTTGCCCACGCATCGTTTCTTTCATTAATACAACATCTCGAATATCTCCTTGCACTTGCCTCAGTCCTGTATCATCTTTCAGATCGGCGAACACATCGCCATACCAATACGTGTCAAGCACGGTAACTTTATTTCCCTGCGCAAGCAACAGGGGAACCAGTTTACTTCCCACATAGCCTGCGCCTCCAGTTACAAGTATGTTGTTAGGCATGATTTTATTTGAGGAGGTACTTTATAAACTTCTGTAGCGCAATGCTGTCAACAGGTTTTCTGTTTCCCATGATATTGACCGCTAATGCGCCAATGCAGTTTCCTAAAAAAGGAATCTGGCGCGGATGTGCATTTTGGTAGGCGAGCAACGCCGTCAAGGAAAGGACAGCATCCCCTGCACCAATGGTATCAATAGGATCTTTGTTAAACGAGGGAGTCTTAAAGTAACTGCCTTTTTCATAATACATCATCCCTGCTTTTCCAAGTGTAACATTGATTTTCTGGACATCCAAGAGAGAATTGAGCTTTGCAATAACACTGCTGATATCAGCAGTGCGCTCCTGGAGCGGTAAGCGGATTTCCTTTTCATTGAGGGAAACAAAATCAGCCCGCTTGTATTTAGTGATAAAATTATATCCGAGATTGCCTGCATTCAATTGGCAATTCACCGCCAGAAATTTCTTGCTTTTCACGAGCAGGTCAATAATGGCAGGAGTCATGAACCCATGGCCAAAATCTGAAACAATCACCAAGTCAAAACTTGCAAGTTCTTTGGAGAGATATCGTATAATCTGCTTTTCTACTTTTTCTTCAAGTGCAAAGTGGTCAGTGCTGTATACTTCAAAAAGCTTAAGCTTGCGGTACTGCTCAACGTATCTCCGTTTGATAAGCGTTCTCGGCTGTTCTTGGATGAGCAGATTGCCACGGATGCGCGGATGCATTTTTTTCCTTATAAATTCTTTGTGCTCTTTGGAATGCGCAGTTAGTAAAGTAACTCTGTTGCTGAATTGTGCGACGGTATTGGCAACTGAAAGCACACCTCCTGCCTGCCGTTCTGCGGTCACAAACTTATAAGCAACCAAAGGCTCCTTGCCCGCTCTATCCAACTGTGTACAGTACATATATTCATCAATAATGGTGTCGCCAATAACAAGCACTTTTACATCTTTGAGCGACTGCAAGGTCTGCACTACCTGTTCAGCCGATGTTTCTTTCTTAAACTCTTGCAGGAAAAGCTTGGCATCAGAGGGAATAAGATCACTAATCTGATTAATTATATTTGATGAAGAGATAACCTTGTTGGGAGAAGAGGTATACTCTTCAGTCAAGTAAATTCTTCCTTTAACCTTCTTCACTGCCTCAATCTCAAGCTGTAAATTTGACGCGCTTTCTTTCTTTCCCTGGATTCTATCAACATCCGCATTCCGTAACACTTCTTTGCCCTTTACATATACATCAGGTCTGAGCATATGAATCGTTTCAACGGCCGTTTCCCACTCATTCAAGGCGACATAATCAGTGACTGCAAGTGCGGCAAGTGCCTGCACCCGCACGGTCTCAGTAAAGAGAGGCCTTCCCGGCCCCTTATTGATAAATCTGTCTGGAGTTACTGTTACAATAAGGATATCTCCCTGTTGTTTTGCTTCATGAAAATGCTTGATATGCCCGATGTGAATAATATCAAAGCAGCCATGGCAGTGCACAATCTTCTTCCTGTCTTTTTTTAACCCTGCGATAAGAGGCTGGAGCTCAGCAAGGCTCTTTATTTTATGTTCATACATACAGATATGCTCACAGAAAAGCGTTTTTAAGCTTTATTGCACACGATTGAATAGCTTATTCTTGATGCTTTGTACAATCATCAAGTCATTGCGGTCGAGTGCTCTGAATAGGAACAAGAAGGCTATATAGATTAACACAAAAACACCCAATAAAATGAGCTTCATGCCAAGTGTTTTTTCAATGAACTGGTACAGGAATATAAGAATGAGGAGTGCTGCTCCTGCTGCAACGGGAACGAGGAGTAGTTTTCTTCTGAACGGAAACATGCCTAATTGCCGTTTTACCTGCACAAAGTAAGAAAACATGAGGAGGATATTCACCAACATAGTTGCGAATGCCGCTCCGCTGATGCCATACCGTGGAACCAGAAGTATATCAAGGACCACATTCACTAACAAACCAATGCTAATATGCGCAAGCAGAATGCGTGGCTTGCCCATCATAGAAATGAGATTGCCGGCAATAATGCCTATCGAGACAAAGACTGCTCCGACAGTAAGTAATTGCAAAGAGGTTTTAGCAGCGAGGTAGTCTGCTCCAAAGAGTATGGTAATAAATGCATTTGGAAATGCAATAATCAGAAGCGCAAGAGGTATCGTAAGCATGAGAATCCATTTGATGACCTGTTTGCTCAATTCACGGATGAAGATCATATTCTTGCGCGCATATGCTTTCACAATAAGCGGGAAATACAGGCTGATAAAGAGCATTGGAATCGTAGTGAGCAGTGCGGCGATGGGCAGTGCAGCATTGTAATAGCCAACGGCAGTTGCATCTTTGAAGTAGCCGATAACAAAGGTATCAGTCCAGTAGAGCAATTCAGCAGAGATAATAACCAGAAATGCAGACCACGAATAGACGAGCACTTCGTGTAGTATACGAGGGTTGCTTTGTGCATTAGATTTCTTGAGCAGGCGGATAACAAGATGCTTGCAGGCAAGATATGCTCCTAGGAACACAATGCCTGCAGCAATCAGCGATGAAGCGATGATGGCGCCGCTTTTCCACCCGATGAAGAGAAAAGCAGCCAAGAATATGACTCTGGTAATGTTAGGGATGATAAAGTTGAGCAAGGCGTATACTTGCATTTTTTCAAATGCACGTAATGTGTAAATCAAGCCGTTGCTGATGGTAGTAAGAGGAATAAGAATGCTAAAGAAGCGCAGGTAGATTACAAGGTCTTGGTTATGAAAGAAAGAGAGTGCAATGGGTCTGGCAAATATAAAGAGGAGTGCTCCGGCGCATACACTTGCTAGTGTCAGGATAAGGAATGAGCTTCTAATGAGCCTTGTTAGTTTTGCAGCTTCTTTTTTCCCTCGATATAATGGTATATACCTCAGTAAGCCTTCATTCAATCCGAGGCTGGAAAAGGTGATGAACAAGCTGCTAATGACTAAAGCAAGTGAAAACAGCCCATATTCAGCAGGGCCGAGCGTGCGTGCAATAGCAACCCGATAGAGATAACTAAGCAGCTTCGCCACAATCGTGCTTATTAGTATAAGTGCAGAAGATTTTGCCAATAATCGTAAAGCGTTTTTAATGTTCTCTTGTTTCATAGCTACAGAAAGGAAAGATATTATTTAAATCCTGCACTAATTGCTGAATCTGAATTTAAATAAGGTCTTAATTGCTATCAGTCCATCTTTCCATTTAATCTTCTTGCCTTCTTGCACACTCCTTGGCGTGTAAGAAGCCGGCACTTCCAAGATTTGATAGCCAGCTTTCAATACTTTTGCCGTAATCTCATGATCCAACTCAAAGCCCTTGCTTTTCAAGGCAAACGATTTCAGCAATTTAGCACGCACCATCTTATAGCCCGTCACTGTATCAGTAATAAAAGAGCCATACAAGAGAAAAGTAATGAAACTAAGAAGCTGTCCTCCGAGATAGAACGACCAGTACGCTCCTGGCTGTTTCCCATAGAGAATGCTTAATGCTTTGTGTCGCATGCCTTTTTTTATGGTTCTGCTTCCATACACCGCCATGAATGTATGCTGTAACATGACGCGCAGCATTTCCTTAATGTCTTCAGGAGTATACTCCAAGTCAGCATCCTGGATGACAATAATGTCTCCTGTTGTTGCCTCAATGCCTCTAATGACTCCATCTCCCTTTCCCTTATTCTGCCGAATCGTAACTATCTGTATGCCTGGAATTTTTTCTAATACTTTAGCAGTCTCATCAGTTGACCCATTATTGACATAGACAATTTCAGTTATTACGCCGAGGCTGGAAAAGTCAACCGCTTTAATTTTTTCAATCAACTGCTTGGCAAATCTGCCTTCATTATAGCCAGGAATCACAATGGAAAGCTTCTTGACCCTACTCGTCACTTTTCCTTCATGTGCAATCTGCATCAGTTTTTCTACTACTTTCGCTCCTGAGTGCTTGCCTTCAAAGCCTTCTTCAAAGTTTTCATAGACAACATTCGGCAACTGCAGTCTGTTTGCAAATTTGATGTACTTAGGATCAATAGCATTACCTGCATTGACAAAGTAGTAATCAAAAAGCTGCTCGTTGGAGTAGGAAATTTCTCCTTTCCTGTTCAGGCAGGTTACTGCTTTTTCAATAATATCTTCAACTGTAGCGCTTGGAATCTCATTATCCTCTCCAATATTAGAGATAAAGATTTTCTTACACTTTGCCCGCACCAGCAGTTCAGCAAGTCCTTTGGTTACATATGTGGGGAACAGGCTGCTGTTTTGCGTTCCAGGAGCATAAAGCAGGATATCTGCTTCTTCTAATGTCTGTCGTGCGTCATCTCCTAAGAGCGGATGCACTTCCTTTGCCCGCAGATAAGCAATTTTCTTTTTGTACGAATATTTTTTCAGTTTTGTAATCTCTTTCTCTTTCAGATACTGAGGCAATAAAAAGATTTCATCAAGTTCAGCATTCGCTCTCCGTTCTATAATGCTCGCTTCAGAAGGCAAAATCTCACCTTCCTTAGTAATGGCAGCCAAAAAAAGGTTTTCTCCCCTGGTTACATTAACTACTTTTCCTCGTAAGCCAAGGAATGCATGCAGTTCACTAATAGCTGTATTGAAATCCTGGTTGTTTTTCAGGTAGCATCCAGTAAGTAAGAGGTTTCCAAACGAGCAATCATCAAAGTCAAATTTGATTCTCTTTGAAGCAAGATAGTCCAATAAAGATTTAAGGTATATCCTTAAATAGACCGCATCTTCTGGAACAACTTTTTTGATAAAGACATCAAGATCACCCAAGCTCAATTTCCGCTGCTGAATAATATTATAGAGGTCTTGGAGTGCTTTTTCATTGCTCACTCCCTTCGGAAACCGATATTCCAGTAAATCTTTGAGGATGCGCTTATTTGTCTTAGTAGTATCAATCATATAGCTCATATTCTTCCGCACATCAGAGGGTCCGAGGTATTCAGGAATAAGCTTGCGCAGGTAGCCGGTGGAAAGCCCGTCATCATACGCATTGACGATTGCAGTTACTTCAAACAGAGGATGCTGCAGCAAGGCAGAGATAATATTTTTAGCACCGTTTCCTCCACAAAACAAGGCAACTTTTAGTTTTCGTGGTGAAGGGGTCATAGTTCCAGGTGTTGCTTGAGCGTACATAAAGTTCTGGGATAGTGAGCATATTTAAAATAATCTGTACTTGTGCTCCATACTTATTTAACTATCAAACGGTAGTAAATAGTCTGGCTTGATGTATCTGTACTTCTTCAAGAGTATTCATTCCTATCGTTTCATACTCTTGTATGCAGGAAGCAGTCACAACTTTTTTTCCTTGCCCGGCAAGAAAAGGAATAATATCAAGGAAGTCAAAACCATCAGAGGAAGTCAGTTTTCTCTCTTTAAAGAGAGGCAACATTGTTTCAAGCGCAGAGAATAAAAGAGTTCCTTGTATCACAAAGACACCAGCATCGTTCTCACCATATTCAGGAAGAGTATTATTAAAACGTTTTCTGAGCACCTTGATAATATTCCCTTCTTCATCACGCTCGAGGTGAATATACGGTTCTTTCCTTAGAAGCGTAGGAAGAGAAAGTGATGCTTTCTGGGCATGATGCAGTGAAATTATTTTTTGTAATGAGGTTGGTTCAATACCTAATTGATCGCCCCAGATAACCAGTATAGTTTCTGTAAGTAAAGAGTCCTGTGATGCAGCACGAACTGAATCTCCGGTACCAGTCGAGTTAAAAACGGTAATCACTTCTATCGGCAGATCTTTTCTCTTGCATTCTTCCTTAATAAGCGGAGCTCCTTCAGGGTTTGCAACAATCAGCACTCGTTTTGAAATACCCTTTACTTTCTCATACATAATTTCAAGAGCAGTCTTGTCTCCGATAGGGTAGAGAATTTTAGGTTTGTCAAACTGCAATCGAGTCCCCTTGCCTGCAGCAGGGATAATGGTTACAACTTTCTCATTATAGTTCAGTATGCTTGTTCCAGCACTCGGTAAGGTATAATACGCACTAGTAAACAACGTATACAAGGAATACACGTCTTGCACTATAAAATCTGCTTCCTGCAATGCTTCTTTCTTTTCAGTCTGCACCACACCAACAACCTCTATGCCTGCCTGCTTTCCTGCACGGATGCCTGCCGGCGAGTCTTCAATGACGAGCGCTTCATCTGCGGTTACACCCAGTTCTGCAAGCACTTTTTCATAAATCTCCGGAGCAGGCTTTGCATGCGCAACATCATCGCCAGTAATAATCGCATCAAACTGCATTCCTAAATTTTCCAGCATGAGAGTAGTACGAGTGCGGGAAGCAGACGTCGCTAATCCAATCTTAATGCCCTTATTTTTAAGCAAAGCAAGTAAGTTCGTTGCAAAAGGAAACGGAGCAACTCCTTGCAGCAACGCAAGCGCACGCTCTTGTTTTTGCTGTGTCATACGCTTTACTTTTTCTTCATCAGAAGCAAAGTGCCGCATCACGTCTTCCGTTTTCATCCCTGCATAGCTCTTATAGTCAAAATGGGTAATACCTAGAGTAGCAAGTACTTCTCGGTATGCCTGCTCATGTATCTTTCCAGTATCAGCTAACACACCGTCAAAATCAAAGATGACTGCTTTTTTCTTCCTTAATTCTGTAAGTAATCGAGTAAGGGACATCTGCTCAGAGGAGTTCATAGCAAACAGCCTTCCTATTCATATTTAAACTTTCCTTACTGCCTGCCAGAATACAACTATAATCCAGACAATACAGGCAAGGGCAAACAGGATGGAAAGCCAGATAATCGTCTTAGCAGCAAGGTAGAGCAGTTTGTCAAAGACTCCATTGACTGCATACGAGTCGAAGACTTTCTCAGCAGGCTTGTAATTTGCAGGGTAGTAGAAGAAGGAATGCGTTTCATCAATTGCCTGTACAATCCTCGGCTTCACATTCAGCATTCCCTTGTAAACCTTAAAATACGGCTGATTAGCAGCAACGAGTGGACTCCCTCCGCCGGTAATGCTCGCAACTTCAGGTGCTTGTTTTTTTATTGAGGCAAATAACGCTTCAGTGCTTGCATTAAACTGCGGCTGATCTTTAATAGTACCCCATCCACAATCATCAGGCACACATTCTACAAACCAAACAGTATACGGATCAGCCACTCCTGAAACATTGTTGTTTGCGGCAATAATTTCAGGCAGGAGCGTAGATTCCACATAATGTTTGTCAATAAACATCCATATAATCCTACCCCGGTAAATTCTCCCATCAGCAACCACAATATCTTTCTCCGCAATATGTTCCTGCGCGTACGCACGCATTTTAGTTACCGCAGTGCCTGAGCCAAGATAGGGCAGCATCACAAACACATTCACGATAACAAGAATGCACACAAAGCCGATAATGAATTTTTTAGGCTGGATTCTTGTGGCATGCGTGTCAGCCAAACTATCAACAAATGCTCCCGCATACAAAGCAAACACTGCAGGCAACACCGCATAATGAGTTTGCAATCGATTGGTGGCAGTAATAAGTATAAATGCAAAGACTTGGAAGAGAATAAAGAACCATGTTTCTTTCTGCCTGCGCAGAGCAAACAGTGCTAAGCCAAAAATGCCAAGTACCAAAGTAAGCGGGTCAAGCTTGAACAAGGAAAAGAGCATGTCTCTCGACCCTGTTACTAATTCACCAAATTTGAATCCATGGCTGATGCCCTGAATACCGGCATATGCTTCCCGGCTGTTTCCAACATCAAAATATTGTGATAGATAAGCATCAACTAGCTGCTTGTCTTTATACCATAAATAGTTGTGAATGAAAATAGGAGAGAAAACAACAAGAATAATCAGGCAGAATACGATAACTTGTTTAATACCTGCAAGAGTAATTTTCTTATGATGGATAAAGTAGTACATGATAAACGCAGGCACGAAGAATAAGGCAAGAGTTTTAATGAGGGCAGCGACTCCAATGCATACGGCAGCAAGAGAGGAAAGAGTTCCGTCTTTTCTCAGCTTTCTGAGAAAGAACAAGGCTCCAGAAAGGACAAAAAATACGGCAGCAAGATCCATTTCAATTAACGTATAGACAATGTGGTAAGAGGAGAGCGCCAGAATGAACGCGGCGAGCCGCGCCGCCCGTTCGGTAAACAGCTCTTTGGCGAGCACGTACACTAACAGGATGCTCAATACACCAAACACAAAAGATAATGAACGGGCAGCAAGCATAGTAACACCAAGCAAAGAATAGGCAAGGTCAGTCAGATAGCTCCACGTGATAGACTGCCATATTCTGCCTATCACTCCTGCCGCAACAATGCCTTTCGCGTGCGGTCCATGCACCATTTCATCAGCATTTGGTTCCACGTGCAAGACAGCAACATATCTCAGGAGAATGCCAAGCACAATAATGCCAAGGATGATCAATATATCCTTGTGCTTGATTATAAACGAAGCAACAACATCCTGCTCTCCATCCGCACTCTCTTTCAGACTCATCGAATCCCAAGTTCAAAATGCTATTTAAGCCTTACTTCTCTCTACGTTTTTTGAGGAAACAAAACCTTTATTAACCACTTGAAGGGCAGGTACGTATGGACCTGATAGCACCAGAAAGGGTAAGGGCAGCATTTAGCGAAGGAGTTATCTGGAGGTATCTTGCAGAGACAACTCTGGCAAAGCTCACCCACTCATATAGTCCTGAACGAAGGCATTCTCTGTTCGGAAAAGGAAAATTTCCAGGTGAAATCATCTCCTTTGATGCTATTAAGATCGCACTTGATGGAGTGAAAGAAAGAGTGAGTAAAGCATACTTGGATTTAAGAGGACAGCCCATTAATTTTCTTAATCTTGGACAGGATGCAGATGCAGTGCGGAATGAGTTCTATGCAGATCCAGCATTTAAGCTCGCGTTTGATGAATTAGGGATACCTTGGGACGAGCATAGAAAAGTAAACTTGCCTTGGTGGAATGAAATTGGGTGCGGAGAATTAGAGCATACGCTGCTTGAGCAGAGCGTTGCACACGCACTCTTTGCACCACTCCATACGTATGAAACTCAGCTTGCAAAAGCAGGAGTGCCGATGCCAGTAAAGGGAGTGAGCACGAACGGCTTGCTCTTTACTCGCAGAGAAGAAGGAGCGCCCCAAGGTTATTTAGTTCTTGGTGTCAGAGCAAAACAAGGATTAAGCTTTCCAAATACTATTCATATCGTTCCTGCTGGCTACTTACAGGCAACTCCTGCATTTCAGGCAGGAACAAGTACCTTGTATGAAAATTTCAAACGTGATGAGCTGCGCCCTGAAACAGGAGTGATGGATGAAGATATTGCACACGCGCGACCATTCGCTCGCGTACGAGACTTTATCATTAGCAACGGAGGTCCTGAGTATGTATTTATGGTGCAAACAAACTTAACACAGGAAAATATTATAGATAGGTGGAAGCATAGCCGTACTTCAGATAAAGAAGAACACTCAGAACTTCTCTTTGTTGATGCACAGCCTACTGCAGTGAGGGAATTTCTTGCCAAGCACTATCGCGGCGCAGTAGAAAACAAGCGAGGCAGAACAGATGACGAACGATTCATACTACACCCTGCCGCTCTTGCATTGGCAGCTCATGCACGCATCGCTCCTGCTGAACTGAAAACATGGTATAACGGTACATTAAATTAATTCTTTCTTCCCACACACACCACACTTAAGCCAAACGGCGGTCTGATAAACCGTTCACACCACCGGAACAAAGGGGCGAGTAGGTTATACAAAGCAAAACTTCCTTTGGAATAGATGCGTTTCTTCAATACAACATGCATCAGATACCATCCCAACGCTCCCGGCACATTCATATAATAGGCATCTGCAATGCTGAAGCCGGCTTTCCGCATTTTTTCTTGTAATTCTTCCTTCGAATACCGTCGGTAGTGCCCGCCTTCAAAATCCAAAACAGAATAGAGCCACATACCTGCAGGAACTAAGACAATCATCTTTCCTTTTTTTCCTAACAGCTGGTAGGCATTGTCAAATGCTTGCTGGTCGTCTTTGATATGCTCATAGGTATTCATCGTGATAATCGTATCAAACTTCTTTTTTTTCAAGACGAGCATTGCCTTGCTGTTGGTTGCATCAGCGACTATTGCTTGTACATTTTGTTCATGCTTGAATCGTTCTTTGAATTCTTTGATGTATGAGGCAGAATAATCAAGGCCCATGACAAATTCCTTATCCAAAAATAACTTAGTCAGCGCTCCATTCGCACATCCAATATCAAGCACTCGCTTGCCCGCATACTTCCTGAACACGGAGCCAATCCACTCATAATAGTTATGCATCTTGGCCAGGAGGTTCATATTCTCCAGTAAAGTGGAGTTAAAGCAAGCGATGCAATGATACTGGGAAAAGTCTGCTTCCGGCATGTCCTTGTATCTCTGTTTTGTTTAAATATCTTTACTCCAACAAAGCTTATTAACCTCTATTCAGCTTTCCTACTATGGTGCTACTGAAAGTGCTCGGCATGTTAGACCTTGCTTCAGCATTCGCCTTCTTAATGCTCATTTTCGGCATCCAGCCCTATACACCCTACCTCTTGTTCTGCGCAGGCTTACTAGTAGTCAAAGGCATGTTTATTCTTACCGGAGATGTTTTAAGTGTCATTGATTTATTTGCCGCACTCTTTCTTATACTATCCATCTTCTTTTTCCTGCCTGCCCTGCTTTTATGGACGAGTGCTTTCCTTTTACTTGCGAAAGGGATGGTCAGTTTTATTTAATCATCCAAGGATGCGACGCGGGCCGCAAGCCATTTGAAAAAGAAAAATTCTCTGCTATCTAAATTATCAAGTCTCAGCATAGTATAGATGTCAAGCAGGGAATGGAAGACCATTCCTAAAAAGATGTAAAAGAAAAGAGGAATAAAGAAACCAATACCTGCGATAAGCACATGGAATTCCAGAGTATGGAAGAGATGGAACGGCTCTTGTTCCATGATGCCTTTCTGGCGGTTTTTCAGCCTTCGCGTTCCTTCTCTGAGCTGCCAATCCACTGCTTTGCCTGGATGCAAGCTCTTGGTGCGAATGACAGCAGAGATATAATGGTCTATATCAATGAGAAATGAGGCAAGAAATACAGCAGTTAGAGAACTTAAGGAAATCCATGGCACGAACAGCCATAAGAAAATAGAAAACACTGCCCCCCACAACACATGTTCTTTAGGCAGCATCATTCCTCCAGGTGTCGAATCATGTCTGCAAATGCCGGTCGAGAGATGAACACACCGGCGGTAATGCCAATAATAGTGGTAATGGCGAAACCTTTGAAGAGTCCTGCTCCCGCCCAGTACAAAGGCACAAGCGAGGCCAGTGCGGTCGCATACGAAGCAAAGATGATGAAGAGCGCACGTTTTATTTTTTCCTTGAGGCTTGCCTGTATGCCTCTTCTCGCTTCATCTAAGATAACAATCTGACTATCTACTCCCATGCCAATAGTCGCTAAAATGCCGGCAATGCTCGGCAAATCCAAATTCCATTTAATAAAGGCAGCAACACCAAGAATGATAATCAGTTCTGAGAACGAGGTAAAGAGCAAAGCGAGCGATGCCTTCACTTTTCTATACCGGATAAAAATAATAATGCTGACCGCAAGCAGTGAAGCAAAGCCCGCCAGGAGAATAAGTTTTATAAATTGCTCTCCCAGCAGTGGCGAAATCCTATCGAGTTTTACTATGTTCAGCTTATACGGCAAACTCCCCGTAATCAAAATAGTCTGGAGTTTATTCATGCTTTCCTTGGCGTTTTGCAGCGCTTCTTCCTGCTTGGTTCCTGAACCAGAGCCTTGGATAGAAATCTGCGTCGTTGTCTGGCCGCGTAAGTCAGCGCCAATGAGCAGAGATTCAACTTCCTGCTCATCTACATACAAGTAGAGTTTTTCAGATAGATATTTGCCTGTTTCATCAAGGCTGAGATTCTTGGTAATGTCTGCATGATGTGCTGCAGCACTTTCTGTTAAGTACAAGGTAAATCTAAAACTGCATGCATAGCCGCTCGAGGAAGGGGCACAACCGGTAATCCCCGCACAGGTGGCGTCATTTCTGCACACATCTCCAATATCATTCTTTCCTCCGCTAAATACCGTTTTGTTCCCTACTTTTGCCTCAAATTTTCCTTGTTTTGCAATTAATTCTTCCAAGTCAGCGGGCGTTGCTCCTGCAACTTCTACAAGCATGAACTTGTTTCCCTCTAAGTCCTTTACTCCTTTGATTTGTATATCAGATAAGCCATAAACATTAAACCGGTTGCTGCTGACGGCAATTAAGTCTTGGAGTTGGTTATCAGTCAAGGGCTGGTCAGCTTGCACCAATGCTCTCGCTCCCCCACGCAAATCAAGGCCCGTTTGAATTTTTGTCGTCGGTATGGCATCAACCGTCAGGGTGGGAGTGCCGTTTATAAATACAGTATATTCAGTCTTTTTTGTTTTCACATCGAGACGCGTGCTTACATTCTCGGTGAACAAAGAACCGATAACTGCCGCGTAGGATTCCCTGTCTACTATCGGCTGGCCATTAAGAGCAGTAATGATGTCTCCTTGCCGCAGGCCTTCAGTAAACAATGAGGAGTTTTTCTCGACTGAAGTAACGACCACTCCTTGTTGGAAGCTCGGCTTAATCGCTAACAATGAGAATGCAAGTACAATCAATAAGAACCAGATTCTCCAGCTCAGTTTCATTGCGGTTTCGCCTCCATATACCATTTCAAGAGAGAGGCATTGGTTATCCAACAGTTGAGCATATCAAATCCGAGGCCGATTAGTAAGATAGTGAACATCTGGGAGAGAACAGGTGAGAAGCTATATGTAAATATCAGCGCAGTGCCGATTGCGGCAATAGCAGTCAGCGTCATGGTTGTGCCCGTCTTAAATGCACCCCAAATCCTTTCATTCAACGTTCCTTCTCTATCTTTGAATACTCGCGTCGTTAGTAAAATGTCCACATCCACTGAATAGCCGATAAGCATTAACAAAGCAACAATGCCTGCCGTAGACATCTGAATATGCAGCAAATTAACGACACACAGAGTCATGAGGATATCGCTTGCGACAGCAATAATAATAGACATGCTTCTAATAGGAGTTCTGAAAATGATGAACACCACCAAAGCCATTAAGACAAATGCAATGGCAATTGCCCAGCGCAATTGGGCATAGAACCCTTGGGAGAGTGAAGAACCGGAGAATTCTATAGAAGAGTTTTGGCTGGTCAGTGCATAGCCTACATATCGTTCAAGAGCAGCTTTCACTTCGGGTGCTGCTGCTTTTGTCTCAACCGAGAATCCTTCCTGCTTCCCTGTCCGTATGTCTGAGATGCCTCGCACGAGCAGGTCAGGAAATGCACTTTTCAAATCAGCCTGCACTTTAGTACGATCTATAGTACGATCAAACACGGTAACGATGGTTCCTCCGGTAAGAGAAACATCTTTGTAAATGACATCTCCTTGCTGCTGATAGAACATGAAGAGATACACTGCTGAAAAAACAAGCAACACTACAGGTATGAGCAATAAAAATTTGTAATGCCTATCGTACCAGTTTCTGGTAGGTGCCTGCTCTACTTTCTCATCCATAGTTCCTGATAGTAAAAGTGCTTTTAAACTTATCCCGAATGCGCGATACGGGAATCGAACCCGTGTCCATTGGTTTTTTCACAATGTATTTGGAAACCAATTGTTCTGCCATTTAACTAATCGCGCTTAATCTACTAGCGCGAATACTCTATTAAAAACCTTTGGAGCACCAAGCGCGCCCGGAAGGATTTGAACCCTCGACCTTAGGCTTAGGATGCCTCTGCTCTATCCAGGCTGAGCTACGGGCGCATGCGCCTGTAAACCTTTTTCCTCTTATAAAGCTAACCAATGCATAAAACATTATATACTCGCTCAGATTTGTATAGCACATGCAGTTGATGTGTCGGTGGCTTTTCTTGTATCAGTAAGGCAGTAGCAAGCGCTTTTTACCTTCTTAAAAGGAGAAAGCATGTTAGATAATCGGGTGGAAGATGTGCCAGGCAAGCACCGATATGAGTATTTCGTATATGATTCGGATAACATCATTGTCGGAAAATACCGGACAGATGATCCTGCTTCCGTCAATCTCATCAGGACGTTTGCAGACGATTGTGTTGCCCGCCTTCAGGCAAAGAGACCAGGAGACTATAGAATAGAGTATTTTGATAACAATAAGAAAGTAGATAAAAGAATCAGGGATTCGTATCGGATAACGCCTGCCTAATCAAATAACATGCAGGAGAGAGGATTCGAACCTCCGAACCCACTAAGGGAAGGGCTCTTGAGGCCCTCGCATTTGACCACTTTGCTACTCCTGCATACACGTGCTTATTTACTAGAGAAGTTTTAAACCCTTCGCATCTCTTTATAGCATTTAACCACCACGAATCTTTTAAAGAGTGCTGTTCTGTTCTCCCTATGCTCGCAAAAAATCCGCTCACCGCGCAATTGTGCAAACTGAATCAATCGAGAGCGCACGAGTTCCTACAGATAGTGCGCACGAAGATTCAAGAATATCAAGGAGTGATGCCTCTGCAGTTGGGATTTGCTCCGGTCCGCTATCGCTCGCGACACGAAGGCTGGGAGCATGATCGGGCACTTGTTGCCGTCTGGCCTCCCGTGCGGTTGTCTGAAAAGCAGGTTGATTCATTAGAAAGATATGCCTCGGAGCTGGTAGCTCCCGATACCATGGAAGGAAGGCGGGATGTGTTTGGAACGCCGGTAAAAATAGGAAACTATCTTTCATCCAAAGCAGCCGCCGTACTTACGATTCGGGGCTATCTTTTTTCTCAATCTTCTCATCAGAATAAAGGGTTGTTTGTCGGGAGAAAATTCAGCTCAGTAAGGCAGGCGACTACTATTCCCCGAAGAGAAAAAGGTACCTGGTTATATGGAGGAGAGGGCTTTGTAGAATTACGGCTCGACGATGCGATTACCAATTTGACCGCTGCAGAATATCTGGTAAGTGTTTCTCGTATACTTGCTCAGCAAGAACAACATAACCACCGGGAGATGGTCTATGATGTATATCGTGCATTAATGAGCACACAGATAGACCGGAAAGAGCAAGGCGAGCTCATTGGTCTTGACGAAGCGCTCGATTTCATGAGATGGACGCTCTTTCCTGCTTCGGTGATTCCTCCTGCAAGGGCATATGGAGTGAAGAATCGCGCAGTATTGGTAGCGGGCGTCTATGGTGTAGGAAAAACCTCATTGGCAAAAGTGCTTTCCCGGGAAAACAATGGCACCCTCTTTATCCCCGTACATGCAAATGATATATTGGAGACATTGGTGAAGGATGAAGATGACGATGATAACCTCGACCTTTTTGCAGAGGCGCGGGCATTGCAGAACCGAACAGGTGCTGATATCACTCTTTTTTGTGATGATATCGAATTTGCGCTCCTAGACCCTGAAAAATCAGAACGCAGCGCCCCAGCAATTGCCCGGAACGCGACTCTGCTCAATAAACTGCAAGGAGTCGGTACCGGAAAAACGCTCCTCTCTGGTTCTACAAACAATCCTGCTCTTATTGATCCTCGCTTCTTGCAATTCGGAAGAATTGGATATATTTTTCATATTCCACTTCCCGATGCAGAAAAGAGACGGAAGACGTTTGAGTTCTATATGCATGGAGTGAGAGTTACCGGTGTCAAGTATCAGCATTTAGCAGATCAAACAGAGGGCTTTACCAACAGAGACATTGAGGAAATATGTTCAAAGGCAGGAAGATTTGCCCTTGAACGGGCAGCCCGCGCCATACAGGAAGGAGAAGCAACTACATATGATGCTGCAAAGAAACTAACGTTAGAATCAACTGAGGGGTTTCCAATCATACATGAGGATGTTGAGAGAGCGTATACAGAGGTGAAGAAATTTGTGCGCGTTGCTGAGCTCAAGAAGCTTGATGCACTCATCAGAACCTTTTGTACCAACAGCAGGATGCCATATCACCATCAGATTATATAATAGCAGTTTTGCTCCCATGATTTCTTCAAAGTAATCGGAATCAAAGAACGCCTTTTCACCTCTCGGAAAAGGCAAAGCTTAAATACGCTCTCTTTGACCTAAGGCAGAAGACGGCCATAGTAATCAGGAAACGCCTGTTCCCATTCCGAACACAGAAGCTAAGCTGGTTACGTCGGTTGCACTAGTCTCCCACCAGAGGCGAAACTCCGATGCTGTCTTCGTCATATTCTCACGAAGACATCTAAACACTCATGCTGTCTTCGTCATATTCTTCAGACACGAGTACCAGACATTCCGCTCGTATTTTTTCCAGATATACAAAAAACCTCGTCGATAAAATATTTTTCTGTTTTGTGAAAAATACCTGCTTATTTGAAAAAGCAGATTGTGTCTTAATTTTCAAGTGGTGGTAATGATTTAAATATCTTCGTTAAGAACTAGTCATTGATAAGAGGAAGTTCATGGCGAAATCTCATACACCCACATCATCCCTTCTGCTAGCAGGGTTCGTTCTTTTCATTGCACTTGTAGGAATTGCACTGGCAGCCCAGATTTTAGGTCCTACCAGCCAACAAAGCATTAATGAATCCAGGAGCTATATATTCAACTTCAGCGTAAATAATACAGATACGGGCGGAGGCACAGCAAATATTACCGTTGTTAACATTACCCTTCCCGCTGGTTTCACCTTCCAAAATGGTACCAACTTCACCACTGCTACAGGAACCTACTTCAATAATAGCTCTTCAGCAGGAGTAGTTACCTTATCATGGAATAATACGAATGGTGTAATAACTAACCTGTCTAACCAGAGCTTCGTCTTCAATGCCACCGCAAACACTACAAACATTGGCTTCTTCAATATTACCATTCGCCTTGTCAACGCTTCAGGCTTCAATGAGACGAACGTCTCCATCCAAGTGAATGACACGACCATGCCCGAAGTACAGGGAGCAAACATAACCTCTCTTGCTACCGGTCAGAACTATTCAGGTGTGACTGGCTTGCTACTCTTGAATGTTACCGTACGAGATAATGGGCCATTGAGCGCAGTAAGATTCAATATCACCAATGCAACCGCCGTACATAACGGCACCTTCACTGCATCGAACCCCAATGGCAATATCTGGAATACTACCGTTAATTTAACCGTATATCCTGATGGCATTTACAATATAACTGTGTGGGCAAACGACACTGGCAATAATCTAAACAACTCAGCGCGGGCATTCACTATCAGATTTGATAATACAAAGCCAGAAGTACAGGAAGCAAACATCAGTGCTCCGCTCTCCAATTCGAACCAGACAAGTGCCATCACGTTAAATGTAACTGTTCGTGATGTCACTTCAAGTATCGGTACGGTCTTCTTCAATATCACCAACAGCTCAGGAGCTCAGAATGCAACGTTGGTCGGTACTCAAGAAGGTAGTTATTATAGAGTATTAGTGTTCAATACCACCGGCTACCCAGATGGCTTATATAACATTACCATCTTTGTAAATGACACGGCAAACAACCTGAACAGCACTGCTCTGATAAGCAGGGTCCGCTTTGATAATACTGCTCCCACCGTTACTATAACGCGCTCTTCCTCAAGCACGCTGACAAGTGTTGTTGCGGATGTTGCTGTAACAGACTCAGGCTCAGGGATAAATCGCACCTGTGATGTTGATAGCACCCTAGCTGCCGTTTCAGGTAGTGCTGCCAGCCAGACATTGACAGAAACAGGTCTCTCGTGTGGTAAAGCAATCTCCTATACCGTTACGTGTTATGACCGTGTAAGTTTAAGCAGCACTGCTACAGCCTCTCTTGCTCCTGATGGGTGTGTTACCTCAACAGGCAGCAGCAGCGGTAAGAGTTCATCAACAAGCACTGCTGGTACTACAACCTGGTTAGCTACGTATGCTGCAGACTCTCAAGAGTTGAGCGCACAAGGTCCAGTAACAAGAAGTCTTGGCGCAAAAGAGCGTATTAGAGTTAAGGTTGGTACCGAGACGCATAACGTGGGAGTAATTACTATTACCGCTGATTCCGTAACCCTAGAAATCGCAAGCACACCGCAATCAGCGACTATGAAGGTAGGGGAAATGAGGAAGTTCAACACCAACAATGACACCTACTACGATATAAGTGTGAAGCTTGTTTCAATTACAAACAGCAAAGCATCATTGGTTATAGAAGGAATCCATGAGCTTATCACTGCAGTTGAAGAGCAAAAGCAACAGGCAGCACAGAAAGCAGCAACAGCTACCGGAGCAGCAGCACCGGCACCTGCAAAAGCCTCTTCTTCAAGCAAGGTGATTTGGACCGTAGTTATTGTACTGGTACTGATTATACTAGCTGTTGTGGTCATGCGCCGAAGAAAGTAATGTTTCTTTTTATTCTTAGAGTATGAAAGCACTTTCAAAAACACAAGCCCAGCAGTATATTCATGCGTTCTTTGCCCAGCCCTCATGTACTCAGGAAGAAGTCAGGAAAATAAAACGACTGGCAATGCGCTATAGAATCAAGCTGCAAGGATACCGGAAACGCTTTTGCACATCCTGCCTAGCACAATTGAAAGGCAGTATACGCATTACCAAGGGATATAAGACGGTAATCTGCACAAACTGCAAGAAGAGAAATAGGTTTAAGCTGGTATAATCTCTCGAAGTGAAATGCTTTTGCCATCCCGATACAGAGAACCGTCAAATCCATCTAGTTTACTCCCTTGATGCCATACCCGGCACTCAAATACTTCAGGCAAATCAAGCAATTTGAATTTGAGAGGTTCAGCCTCTTCAACTTTAAGATGTGATAGCTGGTTACGGGAGATCCATTCCAATTTCCCTTTTTCAGGTTGCTTCAGTTCTCCTCGTATCTGTGTCGCAGAATATACAAATACCAGATAATCATCTTGTGCAGGTCTGCCATCGGCAAAGACTCTGCCTTTATTATCAAATAGAATGGTCCCGCGAAATCGAAGGTCTAACAATTCTAGCCCTGTTTCTTCTCTATACTCGCGAACAGCACAAGCAGCAATGGTCTCGCCAGGCTCCCACTTTCCTCCAGGAACTGTCCAAACTCCAGACATAAATCCGCCTTCGCGATATAACATCAAAATCTTATCATTTTGAGAAAGGTAACAAAGCGTGGCAATAATCATTCAACATAGATAGATTAGGCATTAAAAAGTATTATGGTGTTACAAGCTCACTTAAAATCTTCTAGAGTAAACAGATAATGCAGAGGCACATCAAAAACAGCCTCGCCTCTTTTCACCAGCACACCAATACCAATAATCGGCGCGCCAGTCGGTTGCAGTGTATTAATTACTTCCTTAACTGAACTCCCAGAAGTAAGCACATCATCAACAATAATAACTCTATCTTGAGAAGAAGGCACATACCCATCAAATTGTGTCATCTTTCCATACTGCTTTGGCTCTTTTCTTATCATAGCTAATGGAATTTCATAGAGAGATGAGAGTTCCGTACCTAAACAAATACCACCATGTCCTTGCACTGCAATGCACGTCGGCTTTTCCGGAATTTGTTCCCACAAAAGCTCAGCAAGCGAACGTCGCAGTGCAGGAAAACCAAGCGCGTGTTTCATATCCAAGTATATATCGCTTGTTGCTCCTCCCCGAAGCTGAAAAGTTCCTCTAGTAACAACAGGCAACGCCCGCAGCTTTTCTAGTAATTCATCTCTATTCATTAACAACCAAAGGAGCAGTATTTTAACTATTTTTCTTACATACCTTAGTGATAGAAAACACTAACTAACCAATTAAGATTTCTCTTGGTTCTGCATTATATTTTATTTCTAGCTCATAGTTTGGCTTAACCTCGTCTGGACTTAGACTTATGCTATCAAAATCAAGCGGAATAGGCCTCTTCTTATCAGAAGAAGGAAAAGCTTCCTGCAACCCATTACTAACAACTTCCCAGAGAGTTTCAGATTCTGTTTCTCGCATTTGATGGTTTCCTATCACCTCTCTTCCTAGGCTTTCTTAAACTTGGTGATTTCAGGAAGCATATCAGCATGGCCTAACAAGGTAGCTCGGCAGCAATATCGCTCCAAGCCAAGTTCATTCAAAACAGCGCCAGCATCTTCTCCAGAATCAACTCGTTTCTTATACTCTTCCCACAAATGCCCAAGAGGCTTGCCGCACCCAAGGCAGCGGACTGGTACGATCATAGTAGGAAGAGCAAAAGTGCTTTTTTAAATCTTTAGTTTTGTGAGCTTGCTGGTGCGATTCCTCCAATAGAAACCTTCTTATACCTCTCCTTAGCTGAAATGCAATGAATGAAGTAATTACGCTCAAGAACGTGCATAAATATTATGAAATGGGAGAATCCCTGGTAAAAGCCTTAAATGGCATTGACATTGCAATAAAACAAGGCGACTTTGTCGCCATCATGGGCCCCTCTGGTTCTGGAAAAACCACGGCAATGAATCTTACGGGCAGTTTAGATTTGCCCACTTCAGGGACCATCTCGTTAGACGGTCACGACATCTCTCTTTTAGATGAATCACAGCTTGCCCAAGTGAGGGGAAGAAAAATAGGCTTCATCTTCCAGGGCTTTAACTTAATTCCCAATCTAACAGCAAAAGAGAATGTCATGCTTCCCATGCTTTTTCAAGGCCTAGATGCGGAAGAGCAGGAACAGCACGCGCTACGGCTTTTGGAACAGGTGAGCTTAGGAGACAGAGCAGAGCATTATCCCAATCAGCTTTCAGGAGGCCAGCAGCAGAGAGTTGCCATAGCACGGGCATTAGCCAACAATCCAGAAGTCATTCTGGCAGATGAGCCAACAGGCAATTTAGACACGAAAACAGGCGAAGCAGTGATACAACTGCTGAAAGAGCTAAACAGGAAAGGCAAGACCATCATTCTTATCACCCATGACCCTGAAAAAGCCAAGCATGCAAAGACGATATACTGGTTAAAAGATGGCAAAGTGGAAAAAGTAACTCGGAGGAAGAGCTAATGTTGCGGCTCACACAACTCACTCGCGCAGTAAGCAATGCATGGCACAGCATGGCAAAAGAGAGGGATGAGCAGCTTGATATCCATGCACTCAAAGAGCTGCTCAATCGTCTTAAACCATATACGATTGAAGGAGCGTATGAGACATTCACTGATAAAAGAGAAATTCAAAGATATGACAGTACAAGATTTAATGAAGAGATACTTGAGCGCGATTTACGTCCTGACGAAAGTGACTGGTTTACCTGCAGGCATCAAGCATATGCACGACCGGGCTCTATACATCATTACCTTGATATTGCACTAGGCCCTAAAATTACCTGCAAAGAAGAAATACGCCAGTCGGCTCATTCTCGTTTTTTGAATTTACGAGACAGGGAAGATAGCCCTGTAACTCTTTTCTAGTAATAAAATACAAATCTT
>CAYJQF010000001.1:0-62052 GCA_964372375.1 Candidatus Woesearchaeota archaeon | reverse complement strand
TCATCCCTGCGATTTTGCCAAATTCTGTATTCATACCAGTGTGTAAAACTTTAGCGATACATCTTCCGCTAATAACATAGGTGCCCATATAAACTAAATTTTTCTTATCATAGTTTTTCTCATTTTTTGCTGCAAACTTTCTTACTGCTTGAGATTCTCCAGTCAATATTGACTCGTCTACTTGCAATTCTTTTTCTTCTAAAACAAGGCAATCAGCTGGAACCTTTTCTCCTGTTCTCAAGACAACCACATCATCAGGCACTATTTCTTTTGAAGAAACTTCTACTTCTTTTCCATCCCTTATGACAATAGAAATAGGAACAAGTATCTGTTTTAATGCCTTAATTGCTCTTTCTGCCTTATATTCCTGAAAAAATCCAACAGCGATTACAATAACAATAACCCCTAAAATTGTATATGCAGTTATTGTTTTGCCTACAATAAAGGACAATAAGACTGCAACAAGTAATAAATATACTATAAAATTCTTCTTTATTTGCCTTAAAAGAATCTGAAATGGTGATATGCGAAGAAGCTCTTTTATTTCATTATATCCATAATCTGTTAATTTTTCTGCAGTCTCTTTTGAAGTCAAGCCTCTTTTGTTTATCATTAGTTAATCACCTTAATTTTTTTAACGACCACCTTATCCCTTCTTAACCTTACTTTTTCTCGGCGTATTCCAATAAGGGCTTTTGCACTTAGGGCAGACTTTCGGCTCTTCTGTTGTTGTTTCTCGAGGAACCCATTTATGACTGCAACGCTCGCAAACATAGCCTTCTAATTTAATCTTTCCCATATTGAATAGTTATATCCTCTTTAGTATATAAGTTTTACTATGTTACTAACCGAAAGGTTTAAATACTTAATTCATTTATAAAATCTATAACAAACCTGTCCAGCCTGTTTATTACTTTTTCTGAAATTATTTTATTGCCTTCAAATTTCATCATATAAAAATACAATTAAACTATAAAAACATGGATTACTATTTAAGGATAGAAACGGATTATTTCGGCGGCACCAGCATATCCCAGTCTTCGACAAATTCCTTGATGTCAGGCACCTGCACGTTAAGGCCACGGGCTTCCACATACAATTTGGTCAAGAGATAGAATATCATGCCAAGCGATTTTGCAGATTTATTATTGCCGGGAATGATCTTAGCTATCCCGCGGGTAAAGTTATTGGTGTCGCACACAGACAGAACAGGAATGTTAATTCTGTTTGCATCTTCCAAGGCATTTTTATCGAGCCAAGGATCACAGATGAAAACCATGTCAGTTTCAAAGAAATTGGATAGCTGCGTATTAGTTAAAATGCCTGAGGGATATTTCTTCGTAAACGAGCGAACACCGATAGTTTCAGCAAATTTTTTGACTGCTTTCCAGCCTGCTTCTCGCTTGCAGACAATTATAAACTGATCAGGCGAAAATTGGGCAAGATAGGCGGCGCCTTCCCGTACTTTATCATCAAGCAAAGCTGTATTAAATACAGCAAGCCCGTCTGCCCGTCTGCGGTAGACATACGAACGCATATCAGGTGTAATAACTCTGGTTCCTAAATGAATTGAGGACTTTAGATAATCTTCCATGGGAACTAAGGTATCTTCTTTCTTGTCTTCTTCCTGCTTGACTTTTTTCTTGAGGTCTATGGGCTTTGCTTCAGTAACGCTTTTCTCGAGCTGTTTTGCCTTCTCCAGTAGTTTAGCAAATTTTGCTTTCCTTTCTTCCTCAGTGTCTACTATCTTATTCGTCTTTACGTCCTGTTCTTTTTCTTCTACAGATTCAGATACTTCTGTCTTCTTTGTTTTTGCCATAAAAGAGTATATAAAGAGCGCAGGGGTGTTTCCAGGGTTATTGCAGCTGGTACCTGCTATCTGATACTTGCATAAAGAATGAGCTTTTTAAATGTTGTTGCTCGGGCAATACACTTTTACCTGGGCATCTGAAGCAAGTGCGTGGGTAAATACCAGATTCCCTGAAGCATCGGTACGCAGGCTGCGCGCATCTTCTCCTGTAACAGTTAACAGGGCACGAACACTCTTCAAAGGTCTTCCCGTACTGCTTTCTGCATGAAGAATGAGGGCTGGATGCTGTGAGAGCTGAGCGGACTGTCCTTGAATGAGTGAAGCAGTGTTTACCTTAAGCTCCGCAAGCCCTCCGTAGGTTCGTTCTCCGGCTGTTTCATACACACGCACATACCGTGCTCTGGTAGTATTAAAATCAAACCTCACCGGAACAGCGCCATCGATTACTACTGCCTGAGAAACAACGGGTGTCCACGTACCCTCATCCTCAGAAACTTCAATGTTCAGGTACATGGGTACATCAAGTCTCGCTAGTTGCAGCTGGACCGCATTCACACAATTGCTTTCACCTAAATCACCATACACCCATTTCGGATATGCATCCTGCGGATCACCATACCATGCTGTTTCAGGATTATTATCAATACTGCGTTTTGCAATAAAATCTTCGAATATACTGGAAGCTATTGCATTTTGAGGAGAACGCAAAGAGAACGTGCCGCATCCTGCCCCTGATGGTACGATAGTTTGCCCTTGTGTTTGAGAATAGCCTGTTTGATACCCGCTGATGCGCGCCTTATCCGAGAAAAGCGTAAGAGCTGAGAATAAGCGCGCTAAGAAACCGAGCACACTCGACTGTACTTGGACTTCAACCGGACAACGTACTGTAAGTTCATGATCTTCAGTACTTAATTTGGTAAATGAAACTTTGCTTGTCTGAGAAGTCATACCTTCTTCGAGAAGTTCGTTATGCGCATGCAATGAGTATGAAACGTTTGTCAATCGCATATGAGTTTGCGCATCAACAACTTCAAAGAGGAGAGTCTGAGTGGCATTGCTTGGAACCTTTGCTGCACTTTGCACTCGTAGTTCAGAGAGTGAACCATACTGACGAGCGGTGCTTACCTCTGAAACTCGGATAAACCTGCCGACTGTTTGATCAAACGTTAGAAGTTGAGAGACACCTCCTGTAACAATCTCTGTTTCATTAACCAGGGCATACCAAGTAACGCCATCTTCAGACGCTTCCAAGGTAATCAGTGCAGGAACATCCCATACGAAAAGAGTAAGTTCAGTTGCGTTGATACACCTTTCTGTGCCAAGGTCTGCAATAAACTGTTTCGGGAACGGTGCACGAGGATCACCAAACCAGTGTGTATTCACATCGTTATCAAGGGCGAGTCTCGGCTTATAATTGCCTAAAATGTCGCTGGCAGTTGCTTTTTCTGGCGAAGCAAATATGAATGACCGGCACTCATTTTGATTTGCTTGGGCATGTATGCCGGGCACGAGAGCAACTACCAGAGCAACCAGCAAAAAACAGAGAATACCTTTCTTCATACGTTACCAGAGGCGGAGAGATTTATAATGCTTTCGTGTTTACTGCTCTTCTGTTCCTGATGCTTCTATTTCTGCCTCTGTCTCATCACTCTCTACCAAGCCAAGCTCGTGTGCATCTTCAACAATCTCCTTCTCAACTTCTTGTTCTTTGGCAGCTAGTTCCTCGTCAGAAATCTGCTCTTCCTTGATTGCAGTAAGCTTGTCTTTATGGCGCTTCGGAAACGGTCGGTGTATAGAAATAGGCAGTGCGCCTGCAATGAACTCATGCTCAGCAATCTTTAAAGGATCGTAACGCATTGCCTTCAACTCTTCATTAGAAATCTTAATGAGCATGGGAGCATCCATTGCTATCTGCAGTGCACGCGCTCCGATAATGCGTGCAGTCTCATATTTAGTAAATTGTTCGTTCATGATGCTATAGTTTATAAAAACTTTTTAAGCTTTTCTCTCAACTCGTCATATTTTTTAGGTATGAGTGTACTTAGATATTCTAACTCTTTCTTGGTAAGCGGTGTAGCGCCGGTCTTCTGGCAGCTATGCATTGCATATTTTTTGCCTGCTTTGGTAATACCAAAGTTTATTTTCACCTCGGCAGCTTCTTCTTCTTCACGCACTGGATCGAAAAAGATAACTGAACCAAGCTTGTACGCGGTAATCCCGAGAGGAATAGCATCGGTAAGCGGTAGTTTCTGCTTGGTGCGGTGCTTGTAATCAACGTTACCTGCTTCATCAATACCGGGAAGTACTGCTGTTCTAAGGGCAGCGATAGCACCGATAATGCTTGCATCAACTAAATTGCCATCGTCATTAATGGGATAGACATCAATAATAACTGTCCAGACTTTTTCACCTGGCTTCACTACTAGCTTATCGAATGCAATAACATGAGATTCCCGAATAGCCCGATCGACCAGCCGTGGTAACTCAATAGCGTCAAATTTAGGCGGTCCGGCTTCAAAGCGAGGAGAGGCCAGAGGCAGCAAATCGCCAGACACCATCAAGTTGCCTTTATCAAGTGAGTCTGGATATGGTTTGTCCAAAGTTAATTTTATTCCTACCAATACTTCCGTCTTTCCTAAACGAACCCGCACCGAGCCTTCTGCCGCTTTTGAAATGTCATACTCTAAGGTTATGTCCCGGTATTGTTCGAGACCTCGCCCATCGATGCGCTTGCCTGCAGTAAAACATTTCTTGAACATCTCAAGCGTATTTGCTGCTACTTCCATGCTACTCATTGCTAACCACCTCTTTCAGCGCCTTCTTCTGCACTTCATAGATTTCATCACATGATGCATCAGCGAGCTTAAGCACCTCAGGCACGAGAGCGGGGTCAATGTGGCCATCTAACTGCACTAAGGTGTACTCATCAGAGCCAGCCACTTTCGCGAGAGGAAAGTCGGTTGCGCCTTCTCCTTCCTTGAAATCTTCTTCCTCTTTCGTTAAATCAACAACGAGAGTTTGATCTTGCTTGCCTATCGCTACAGAACAAACGAGATTCTTCATAGGAATGCCTGCATGCGCCAAAGCCATAGAAGCAGCATTAATGCCTGCTGTGCGTGTGCCTGCATCTGCTTGAATGATATAAATCTGCACATCGATAACCGTATTAGGAAAATCTTTCAAATCTAACACAGGAGATAACGCGTACTCAGTCATCTTGGAAATTTCCTGAGAACGGCGAGAAGGTCCTGGTCTTTTACGATCGTAGACTGAGAAGCTTAATAAATCATAATTCACGCGCAACACTGCCTGCTCAGGGTCTTGCATGTGCTGTGGATGCAACAGCCTTGGTCCATAAACGGCTGCAATTGCAATTGTATCGCCAAAGGCAAATAAGGCTGAACCATCCGCATTCGGCACCACTCCCACTTTTGCTAGCATTGGTCTCAGTTGCGTTACTTTCCTGCCATCGGGTCTTTTATGTGCTACCATTATCTATTCTCCTGGAACCAGGCATCCATTTTTTCCGTCAAGCCCTCAACATAGGGTTTTTCGGTAATGAGTTCTATCGCCTTGCGTGCCTTTAATTCATGGTCAATACTCTGGCCTTTAATCCAAATCCATCCGTTTTGACCGACCGTAATTTGGCATCCCGTATGTTCTTTAATGAGGTTGATCATGCTCCCTTCCCTGCCAATAACTCGAGGCACCCGGTTTGAATTCACTTTGAAGATAAATCCCCCTTCTAACTTACCTACTCCTGGACCATTCAGAGATAAGTCGATGCCCCGTTGATTGATTGACCAGATTTTTGCTGCTACCGTATCACCAATTGCCAGGAATTGATCCATTTCGTGCTTGTTGATAAAGCGAGGAGATTCATCAATGGGCAAGAAAGCAGAACATGCCCAGTCAATGTCAACAACCCATCCATTCAAAGTGATATTCGTTACTCTTCCAACAACTGAATTGCCCCGATGAGGAATAAATGCTCCCGTAATCGGAATTACTTTGATAACGCGGCCTGCTTCTTCTGCTAATCCAAACCTGCTTGCCAGCACATCGTTGCCCTGCCTGCGAGTACCTTCGCTGGGCAAATAATCTTCACCTGAAATGATAACTTCCCCGGGAACTACTGCCTTTCGTTTCTTTACTACGTCAGCAGATTTTGTTGCATCCTGCATACCTGTTTGTTCAGATTCTTTAGATTTTTCCTGTTCTACTTGTTTTCGCATATCGTATTATCATAACAAGACATTGTGACAGTTCTCCTGTTCGTGTTATCTTATATTAAAGAAAGAAAGGTGTTTAAAAAGATTGCGGTTTGCACTTATCTTGAGGGTCTTGAAAATCCAGCAAGATCAAAAGTACTCGCCTTTACGTTTTTTCTGGCAATTCTTCAGCATGAACTGCTCCATGCGTGATGTGATTCAGCTTTTCATAGAAATCAAGCTGCATGCCTGCGGGAATCTGAATTACCGCTTGCAAAGAGCCGTTTGCCAGCCACTCTTCGCTTTCCTTGAATTCTTTCACGATACCATAGACTTGCCCGGTATACTGAGCAGGAATAGTCAGTTTAATGCGCTTCGTTTCAAGCTTGATAGGAATAACTGTTTTTAGCTTCTCAACAGCGGCAGAAAGCTGCTGCTCAGCGGATTTGCTGTCAAAAAAAACATGAGCCTCTTCTAGGGCGCGCTTAATTCTCTCTTCAGTATACGGTCTGCCATGCTGGTCCACTGTATTCTTAATGATTAATGCAATGACTTGTTTAATTTTCATCTCCCGTTCAGTATCTCTGAATTCCTGAGTCTTTTGTACTTCTCCTTTCAAGATAATCTGCTTTGCAATTTCATATGCATCGGAAGTGCCAAATGCATCCATGAGGTCTGCAGTCGCAGCAAGCTGCCCTTTCTTCATATCTGAGAAGACTTTAGGCATGTCAAGAGCAGCCATGATATCGCCCTTCCCTCCTTTTATTTTCAGTGCTTCGTCTAAGTCAACATGAATCTCATAGTGTTTACCTTTTACTTTAGCGCGCGCAGTCACTTTTTCTCCCATATGGTCTTCATCAAGAGAGGTCATTAAATACATTTCGGTAATGAGCAAGCATCATAAAGCTTAAATAGCGCTGATTTTTCAGAGCCGGAGAGGATAATACTTCTATGGAAATACCGACTGAAATGCAGCATCAGGCAATGGGCTATGACCGAGCTGCAACTATGTTCTCGCCTGACGGCCATTTGCTGCAGGTTGAGTATGCAGAGAAAACCGTACGATTAGGCAGCTCGAGCATCGGCCTCGCATGCAAAGATGGCGTGGTTATTATCGCTGACCGAAGAATCCGTGACAAACTGGTTGCTCCGGAAAGCATGAACAAGATTTATGAGATTGATGAGCATATTATTGCAAGCTCTGCCGGCATTTTGAGCGATGCGCGCATCCTTATCGATCAGGCTCAGGTATTAGCACAGCAGCACCGCGTCACATACGATAGTCCTGTTGACCCTATTTTAATTATCCGAATGATTGCTGACAGAAAGCAGATGTTCACCCAGTATGGAGGTGCTCGACCGTATGGAGTTGCCTTCTTAATTGCCGGCGTGGCAAAAGGCAAGGTCCACTTGTATACGTCAGACGTGACTGGTAATTATTTTGCCTACAAAGCAAATGCTATTGGAGAAAATGATGAGAAAATCAAAGAAATGCTGCGAAAAGATTTCAAAGATGACATGACTATTGAAGAGGGCATTCGATTTGCACTTAAGATATTCAAAGAACTGCTTGAGAAGAACTTTGATCTGAGCAGATTTGATGTTGGATATATCACCAGCAAGGATGAAAAGCTTATCCGCCTGCATGGCGATGAATTGAAAAAATTTGTAAAGTAATTTTTCTAGTCTCTTTGACTTTGATAGGCACTTAGTGCAGCAGCATAGGAAGGATGTTTTCTTTGCATTATTCGTATTATTTCTCTCTGTGCAGTAGATGCTCCCTGCGACATGCCTACTGCTACACCTAACAAGGTAGTGCCCAATGCAAAGCTATAGTCTACAAAATTTGGTGTACTGGATAGATAGAATAATCCGCTTCCAAGTGCAGTCAGGCTTCCCAGAACAAGCATTCCTTCAATCCTTCCGTGCCGTTCTGCTGCTTGCAAGGTGGTAAGCATTGCGTCAGTAAGCGTTTCTTCAAGCAAGGCTAGCTGTTCACTCTTCTGCTGTCTTTGATGCTTTTCTCTTCTGCTCTTCCGAGCCATACTCTTTGAGAGAAAGAAAGGTATTAATGCTTATTGGCAATGAAACACCATAAAGTTTATAACCTACCTCTTGGATGCAGGTACATGAGTGGAGATGAAGGCACTAGCATTTTGCCAAGGAGAGAAGAACCTTCTCTATCTGAATTGGAGAGCATAGCCTTTCCACGACCTTTTACTGGAGAAGAGCTCGAAACCTATTTGACGTATCTTGCACAAGAGATTCCTTGCCGTGTTGAACTTGCTGTTTCTAACCAGATAACTATTGGATATGGCATTGTTGATAAAGTAGTCAAAGGACAACCAGTGCCGAGAAAAGAAGTACTGGTTGATGTACGTGGAAATCTTTATGCACAAAGTGTCGTTAATGGCGCACTTGAATTGAAATTTGAAGGAGAAAGGGACGAAGACCATAAGGTAACTTACCGTGGAATGTGTTTTCATACCGGATTATATGATGAAGTAGGTGACGTTCCACAACATCATATGAGCTTGCTTAAACAAGTGCGTGCACATACTCAAACGTATTTTGCTGAATTACAGAAAAGAGAAGCAGCGCAATTCCAATTATTATAACTTTTCAGATTTTACAGGTCTAATTCTTCCGCTCTTTTAAGGACTCCGCCCCTCATTAAATGGCTGCGCACAGAATCTTCGGTGCGAGCAACATCAAAAGCAATTACTGCTGTATCTTCGCCGCGAGCAAACATAGAAAACATGGTGTAAAGTTTATCTGCTGTGCATCTCTTATTGCCTGTACGAGACACTGGTACTTTTGTTGTATTATTAACAAGAACATACGGTTCACCTTTATTCCTCACAAGCTCAACCGTAAATTCTTGCAACCGATAAAATCTTCTTGTTTTAAATGGTTCATATGTCCTCCCTTCTACTTCAACAATTTCTACATTAGACTTTTCTTTTAAGAGAACGCCGAGAGAGGCAAGTGCTCCTTCAAGCGCGCTGAGTGCTTGACGATTGGCTCCCGCTTGCTGCAAGTCAGAAATAGCATGTTTTCCAAAATCTTCCGGCCTTTCTACTTTCAAGGTGCGTGCGACCATCCAGAGCGCTGTATACTGGCCTGTGCATTGTTCAAGCAAAAAATCAGACACTGATTTCCACGGTGCTTGCTTTTTAAATCCACGGTTCATTTCTGCCAATTCCCGCTGTGCGGCATCCTCATCGAGGAGCATCATTAGTCTCGTTCGCTTGCTCATGCTGTGTATCTCTCTTACAGTATGTATAAAAGGATTATGGTAGCTTGAATATCTTTCTAAAGATAATGCTTCCTACAATTGAAGAGCCAATATAGTACCATATCCATGATTTTGCGAGAGCGGTTGCGGCAAAGGTTTCTCTGAGGTAGTTGAAAAAAAGCAAGAGCGGAATCAAAGTAATGAGCATGGGCTTGAATGAATGGCGCATCATCTCCCCCATATGTGAAAACAATTGCTTGTTGAGCTCCATCATCTTTTCCGGATTGCCCTTATGTTTCTTCATTTCTTCCTGCAAAGCTTTCTGCTTTTCCTTAATTTCCCGCATCTTTTCCTTGTCTAAGACAAAATAATTCACTAAAGAGATGAAAAAAGAAACTAGTAAGGCGAAACACATGATGCCTACTTTTGGGTAGGATTGAATAAATTCTGCAATCATATAAGAAATAGAGATGAATGCTATTTAAAGCCTGTGCACTCGTCCATTACTACCTCATAAAATTACGCATCGCTGGATGCATATCTACGGCGTGCTGCTGCGCGATATTTTGATAGAACTGATAGGCAATCATGACAGCAAGCAGGATAGCGGTGCCTGAAGTGAGCGCTCCGAGAGAATCGGTGAGAGCTGCTAAAAGGCCGACAGCGAGGCCGCCCATAATCGTCAAAGGAAGAATGTATCTTCCCAAAATGGATTCCAGGACGCGCTGATCTTTCCGAAAACCAGGAATTTGCAGACCTGAAGACATAATCTTTTTTGCTTGGCTTGCCTCATCCATGCCTGATGTCTTTACCCAGAATACTGCAAAGAGTGCTGAAAATGCCATGAAAAAGATGAGATGGGTAAAGAGCTGGATAACTTGTGTACTTTGGAGGCTGCCGCGCACGACTGCTTCAACAATATTCGAAAAACCGAGCCAGTACGCAAGACCTGATATGGGGGATCCTTGAGAGAAACCGCCAAGCAGAGTTGCCTTGCCAATATAGTTTTCAAGCAGACCTCCTAATAGTTGAATGTTAGCAACAAGGGCCGCGGCTAAAATGACAGGAATAACAGAGGCATAGAAAAATGAGAGCGGCCATTTTACCGTATAGCCACGCAATCGGTCAAAACTTAACGGAATCTCTACTTTCAAACTCTGTGCCCAGACTACCGCCAGAAAAACACCTGCAGTAATAAGCAAAGCAAGTATTGCAAGGAGTAATTCCTTAGGCGCACCATTGATCAGAGATTGGATAATCACGAATACTTTTCCTGCACAAGGCGTATTAGAAAAGTCAATCAAACAATTCTCTCCTGACGGGCCGATGAATTGGAATAATCCTGCGAACAGACGCCAGGCAACACCAGCGAGAATGAATAAGGACACGCCTGAGCCGAAGCCCCATTTCGTAGTCACCTCATCCATGAGCATGATAGCTAAGCCGCCAAGAATTAGCTGGAAGATGACTATGCCTGTTAGACCTGGTACTGCCTGCAACCCTCCCATGAGTACGTAGACGGCAGATTCAAAGAGAATGAAAAAGAAGACTCCGAGCTTCTGCAAGCCTTGAAAATAACGCTTGCCTTCGGAACTATTCAAGTCAATTTTTAGAATGCCTGAGCCAACGAGCAATTGCAAAATAATCGATGCCATCACAATTGGGCCAATACCCAAACTAATGATAGAGCCAAATTCAGTTCCCAAAATAATAGCCAGAAATTCAAATCGCTGCAAGGAATTTGCAGAAAGACCATAGACAGGAATGTTGGCAAGAATAAAGAATACGGCTAAAATGATAAGCGTCCATTTCAATTTAATATTGAAGGAAAGCTTCTTTTCCTGCGGATGCTTCACCTCAGGAAGATTGTACAATGCAGATTTAAGGTTCATTTCCTTACGTGTAAGAAGCAGTTTTTAAAGATGTTGCTGCCTTATATTTTTATTCCGGCTTTTTTTAGAATCAATTCCCCGCCTGCTGCCTGCACTTTTTCCCTAGCGGTGGCAGAGGCAGCAGAAGCAATGATCTTTATTTTTACTTTTAATTCTCCTGCTCCCAATATTTTATAGCCGGTCAAATCTATTTCCTTTTTGTCAGCGTGCTGCAATTGTATATCCTGCAGATTCATAACTTTGTACTTTGCAGGCTTGTTGCCCCGCCTGAGTGTTTTTGATTTCCCAAAATAATTATTGCCTCCGGTAAGTTTAATGACTAGCGTTTTCTTCTGATCTGCTCTCTTTCCAGTGCCTGCCATGCCATACCCTCCCCGGTTGCCTGAATGTCTGGTACGCTCTTTTGCTCCTCGGAAAGCAGTTTGATTGCCAAACCTTCTGCTTGACTTTTTACGCTTCTTGAATTTCATAGCATCCTCCGCATCAGCAAATTGATTTTATCTTTGTGATTGCCAAGGACACCTTTCTTAACGCCATAATGCAATCTGCTGTCTATGCCGCCACGAGGAGGATGCAGCCTGAAGAATGGCTTCATATTAAGATCCTCTAAAGACTTTTTGTCGAGCTGGTCTATCGCTGCTTTTACCTCAACTTTCTTGCCTTTGAATGCTTTGCCTCGTTGCTCAAGCAGGAGAATAAGATCTTCCTTCGTAAGTGTGCCGTATGCTACATAATTCCGTATCTTCTGAAGGAGCTTTAGATTTTCTGGAGTTTCTTTAATCAGCGTGGCAGTATACTTTCTCTGCAGATGAAGCCTGAACAAAGTTTCTTGCGCCTGCTGAGATATTTCTACTAATCCTTTTATTCTAATTATAAGTATCATAAGAGTATGAGATTTGTTTTTTGTAACGCATCTATGAGCGCTTTCGCAACATTGAAAGTTGTCCTGGTTTGCCCTTTAGTGACTGCATACACGTCATGAATTCCTGCAAGCCGTAAAATCTTCTTGCCTTGGTCACCAATAACCAAACCAGTCCCTCGCGGTGCTGGAATTAATTTAATCCTAATAGAACCACACTTGCCTTGAACAACGAATGGAACGGTGTGGGGCTCACGAATCGTATCAGTAGGAGATTCGAACCCTCGGGTAATCTTAAATAGATTAAGCTTTGCCTTACGAATCGCTTTTGCCCGCGAAGGCAGGGTTTCTTTTGCTCTGCCATAGCCAACACCCACGTGGCCTTTCTTGTCACCAACGACCGCCATACAGGAAAAGGTAACCACGTTCCCCTCCATAGTCTTTTTCTGGGTTTGTCGCCAGGCCCTGCGCTTCCCACCACCAAACTTACCCTTAGCCTGACCTATTAATAAAAGATCATACTCTACTTTCAAGAGTGAATCAATAATCTGCGGCTCAAGAATCTTCTTGCCCGAAGAAAGAACAGCATCAATATCAGTATTCTCTTTTGCCTTGACTCTTCTACCTAATGCCGTCTTAGGCACCCAAGAATCCAAGGCCTGCCGCTCCGCTTCTTTCTCGCGTGCTGCTGTCTGCTCAGCTCTTGTTAGGACGACTGCCTCTGCTACGGTAGCTTGTGCTTCCTGCTCAAGCTTTACCAATTCTTCTGGCGTTGCTTCGATCATATCCTTAGGCTTGTTAATTGATTCTTTCTCTGCCATTATAGTTTTACCTTGGTTATCAGCGCGTTTAATTCTTTATTCTTTGCAAATTCCTGCTCTCCGGGAAGTGCTGCAGGATCATGAGTAATAAGAATGCCTGCATCAAGTACTCCTTTCAGCACAGCATACACTCGTGACTTATGCACATTGCGGTACATGCCCAAGTCAAGAATTGCATTAGTAACTTTGCCTTTCGCGAGCTTGCCAAGCAAGAGTCCGGTGAGATACGCAGCAGGAAGACTTTTGAGGCTGCCTGCATGCGCTTCAGGCCATCCTTTCTGCAATAATAATTTAGAGAAAACACCAACTATCACGGTATCTTGCGCTTGTTCACTTACCACAAATTGAGCAATTATATACCTATTCGTCTTTCTGACAACCAAGCGAGGCCTGCCTGCTTTCAATAAAGTAAGTCGTGCTTTATAATCTGTTTTTGCTTCATGCCTGCGTCTCCGTACTGTTCTCATTGCGCCTGCAGGTGCGCCATCCGCTCCTTCAGATGTGCCTTGCTTTTGAATGTATGTGCTCTGATTTCCTTCCTCAGCTTAAGATGGTGCTCTCGTGCCAGTTTATTCTGCATTCTCATCTCTGCAAGATAGTTCCTCAATTTTCTTGTTAGAATAATATACCCTCGCTTGCCTGGCTTCACTCTCTGCTTTATACTCCCTGCGCGCCGCCTTGTTTTGCGCCTCTCTACTTTCTTTTTTCCTATGATCTCCCGAATAGAAATAGCACCCGAAGCAACTAAGTCACGAATATCCTGCTTAGTAATTGCCTCTTTAAGCTCATCAAGGCGTTGCGTATTAAAAACAATTCTTGCTTTGCCCACACCAAGAGTTGCTACTGCTAAAGCTTTCTTTTTTGCAAGATTCATAGTATCCTCCCTACATTCATAATCTTAGTGCTGTGCTCTTGGGCATATTTTAACAGAGCGATCTTCTTTTTTGCTCCCACACGTGCAATACAAGCAATACTTTCTTTAGGCACTAATTCTAATTCTTTCATATTATGAACGAGCACAGGCTTAAGGCCGTGCAGTAAGCCTGATTCTTTTCTCGGTGTTCCATACCCTCTCTCGGGCTTTTTTGGATAACCAAACCGCTTTCTCCTAATCTTGCTATGACGCCCACGCGGCCGTCTCCATTTTTGCAGCTTCCTGCGGCGCTTACCGAGGCGGAGATGCCTGCGCGTATCAGATCTCAAAAATGAAGTCATGCTTGCTCCCTTCCTGGACGCTCAACCAGAAAAATACCATCCTGAAAAACTCGGCGATCCCGATTCCGTATCTTTGTTGCACGTTCAATATAAGAAACAGTCTGGCCTGCAGCGTCTTTGTTACTTGAAGTTATAGTAATACGCTGACCTTTTATCTCAACTTTGACACCAGGCACAATCTTAGCTATGCGCGGCTCTTTCTCTCCCAAAAAATTGGCAATCATGAGTTTATCTTTATCTACCTTAAGCGTCATGGGGAAGTGCACATTGCATGCTTCCAACACATACTCATATTCCTTGTTCAAACCACGAATCATGTTTCTGATGTGTGCTGCGTACGATTTGAGAATCTTAAACTGGTGTTTGTTTCCCTTCTTACAAGAAAGCGTTATATTTTTTGCATCATGCTGCATTATAATCGAAGGTTCTGCAAGCTGTTTTGTCAGCTTTCCAGCACCCTTGGTACAGTGGAGCTGTGTACCTTCCAATGTGCAAGTTATGTCCTCCGGAATTGTGATAGTTTCAGTCATATTCTTTTTCATATTAGTAGAAATACGCCAAAAGGCTCCCTCCTTTGTTCTTTTCTTGTGCAGTTTGATGAGTCATAATTCCTTCCGGGGTTGAAACAACTAAAACACCGATGTGTTTTGCTGGCAGGTATCTCTTCACATAGACCTCGTAGTCACCTGCCTGTACTATGAACCTTGGTTTGATGGCATTACACCCATTTAGTTTTGCGAATTCTATACGCAGCCCTTCCTGATCCTGTATATATGCTTTAACATATCCTTTAAGCTTAGCAATTGCTAAGATAGAAAGTAAAAGCTTTGAATGATGCTTTACTTTTACTGATGTGTGGCGCGCACGCTTTGCATTCATGATCTGATTTAACGCGTCTGCTACAATATCCTGGCTCATGTTAGTTGTATTTGTGAAAACCGATTTGTTCCGCAATTTCGCGGAAGCACTGTCGGCAAAGGTTTAGATTATATTGACTAAGATGGGCGCCAAAACGGCCACAACGTTCACACTTCTTTGACGCAATGCCTGTTTTACGCTCTTTTGGCTTGCAATGTTTAATGAATTTCTGCATGACTGCTGGCTTCATCTTCAGCTGGGTTAGAGACTTGCTCCAATCGCTCGCTGTCATTTAATGTTCGTCTTAAAGACGTCCTCCATATACTTGATGATTTCTTCCTGGGAAACATGCTGCCGTCTGGGGATCTGGCCTGCCTTGATCTTCTTCCTTTGTACGCGTAAACCTGCTCGTGCAAATACTACGGTTGTATTAAATCCACGAATGCCTATATCGCGTTGATATTCTATCTCTGGTATTTCGATATATTCTTTAATTCCAAAAGAAAAGTGATTATCAGTAACCTGCTTCTTGGTGAGTGTATTATCTATTGCTCCAAGCAATCTCCTTAGTAAAGCAATTGCCTCTTTTCCTCTTAGAGTAACCCGTGTTCCTACTTCAAGCCCGGGACGTACTCCAAAATCAGGGATACGTTTTCTCGAGGCAACAATCTGCGCTTTCTTCTTGGTAACAAACTCAAGCAGTTTTTTTGCTTTTGCTAAATTATCTGCTGTACTGCCGGCGCTCAAAATAACTTTTTCAATCTTTACCGTACGCATACTGTTACTCATACTGCAATAACTGCTCTTTGATTAAGCACGGCAGTCCCTCCTTCTTGTTTAATCGTTACTTTCTTGGCTACCACATCAATGAGTTTTGAATCAAGGCCGGCATACTTGCCGGCGATAACAAACACGGAAGCGCCCTTTGCCAGCGCTTTGTGTTTTACCATCTTACCAGCAAAGTCAAGATATACCGAGTCTCCAATTGCTATATCTCCTTTCGTTATTAGATTTGAACCATCATGCAAATTTAATTGTGTCTTTCCTTGTTCAATCAACCTACGATTCACTACCTTACAGAGCCGTTCATGCAGCTTGGTCTCCTTAAAAATAAATCTACCTGTAGAGGAAAGAGTGAGCAGATAGTTCTTATCGGCCTCGAAAAGATTGAATAACTTGATGCTTTCATGCATATCTCGAACCAGCTTCCCATTAATCTTGAGCAGCTTATTATGAATAAGGTGTTTCACTTCAGCAGCAGTGCGTGCTATCTTTAACATGTCACGTACCGCGATCAGCACCGGCACTGCTGTAAAGACATGAGATGCAGCTCGCGCTATGTATTTTGTCCCCTTCCGCCGTATTGGGAGGAGTACTGATGTTTCTTTTCTGGTAAGATGCATTATGTTCTTCCTTGTTTCCTTGTAAAAATTGCAAGTCGTTCCTTATCTTCTAAAAAGAGCGTGCTGATCTGAAGTGCACGCGGATTAAATGGTACTTGCACTTTTGTACCGTCACGTTTTGTACGCTGGATCCCTTCCAACGCAACTATGCCTGCAGTGAGATTAACAGAAACGACTTTGGCGCGCTTCTTAGTGAAGCTGCCGCGCATGACAAGCACCTCATCCCCTTTCCGGAGGGGAAGACTTCTCTTGCCATACTTCTTTCGTAATTCTTTAGAAAGATGAGCGCTTAAAAACTTATGCTTTGTATGTAAGGGCGCTTGCAAGCGGTATTTATGCTGCTTCCTGCGCTGCCTGCTCGCATTCCAAGAAGAGGAAAATGAGGATTTCATTGCTCGCCTCCTACCATTCCAATATGCGCTATTATCTGCCTTGCTGCGAGATACTCTTGAACTTTTATCTGGGCCCTCTCTACTGCAAATCTATTCAATTGTCGGTATTCCTGTCTTGGACATTGATAATCTGCAGAAGGCATGACAAGTAAGTTTACGACTATAGGTTGATATTTATCGGCTATTTTACGAGCTGCCTCCAAAGACCCTACTTCAACATTGTGTACAAACTCTAGAAATTCTTGAAAATCTTTTGCATCTTTCTCGCATGCTATAAATTCAAGCAAATTTTCATTTCCTGCTGCAATTTCTCTCAAAAGTTCTACTCTTCTCTCATCAGAAATTTTTGAATTACTCATAGCACATATTGCGCCAGTTTGGCGACCTCCTTCCAACGTTCATGTATTTCCCTGGCTACCGGTCCTTTAATGAACGTGCCTTTGGGATTGCCTTTTTCATCCTTGAGCAGGGCAACCGCATTATCTTCAAAGCAAACTCGCTCTCCCGTCCTTCTCCGATAGGGCATACGTTGCCTGATAATCACTGCATCAAAGACCTGCCCTTTCATCTCCGGCTTACCTGCACGCACTGATACCTTTACCCAATCCGCTACTTTTGCAAACTGCTGCCTGCCTTTCCTGGATTTGCCATGAACGACTGAAGTAATTCTAACAATGCGGGCTCCTGAATTGTCAGCGGCAACGACTTTACTTCCTATGTTCAGGCCTCGAGTAACGAGAGCAGATACTGCTTTCATTGCGTCAGTGCCTCTGCTAATAGTGCATCCTTAGTCCCAAATACTTCTACTAATTTATCCCTGAAAGAAGAAACCTTTTCTGAAAGAACCTTGTCCCAGACGAAGATATTGCTATTACCCCTCAGAAGTTCTGCAGATGGGTATTCCTCGGCAACAGATCTAAATTCTCTTAAAAATTCTTGACTTGAACCATTTCCTTCTACAATCTCCATACATGCATTAATTCCCTCTAATGCCTGCCAGTATTTTCTATCAACATCATAAATAGTTATAGTACTCATTTTTTATCTCCCGTTTCCTGCTTACTTTTTTGCTCAACTGACCTTAGTTTCTCAATAACTACATGATGAATAATCTTGCTTAACGGCCTGCATTCCTGAACACGTACGTACTCTCCTACCTCAACCTGCATGCCTGCAGGAATGCGCGCATGAATCCTTGTTTTCTTCTTGTAGAAACGCTCAAACTTTTTCATATATATCGTGCGCTCAAATTCAAGGACTGCGCGGGTGGCGAATTTCTTTGTAATCGTGCCTTCGAAGATTCTCCCACGTGTAGGCACTGCTACTTCCTTCCTTTCTTGCGTTTTCTTGCTGTTTGTTTCCTTTGTTTTTGGTGCCATGTTATGAGTCGGTTATGGATGCCTCAGGGAATCCAAGCTTGACCAAAATTGGTTTGACTTGTTTCTTGTGATTTCCCTGAAGTTCAATAATATTTTCTTTGACTGTTCCCCCACATGCAAGCCGCTCTTTAAGCTTTTTTGCAGTGCCTTTGATATCAACTGTCTTCTCAAATCCTTGAACAAGCGTAGTAATCTTGCCGTATCGCCGTGAAACGGTAGTGATGCTTATTTTCTGCTCGCTCTTGGCAATCTCCTCGAATATATCAGCGCCCGTTGGTAGTCCGAGCCGTGGATCAGGATCGCTTTCCATATCAATTCTTTGCCGACACCTCCGTTTTCATTTTTTGGAACGTGAATAGACGGGCAATTGTTTTTTTTATTTCTTTAGTCTTTGCTGAAGCTTTATGTGCGGTAACATTCGCCTTTACCAACTCAAAGCGCACATCTTTCATCTTTGCTTCCAGCTCTTCCTTGTTCATTTTTGCTGCATCTTTTGCTTTTATTAAGGCCATTTACTTCTTGCCTCCCCGCTTTTTCTTTACGGCTGGTTCTTCAACAACCAACGAATGCTGTGTGAGCTTTGCTTTGAATGCATCATCAACAACAATCCGGTCATGAATGAGTGCATGTGGCGGCAGAATGCTTACTTTAATACCAGTAACCCCGGCTATATTAATTGCCTGCGCTGTTGCCTTGTCCACTACTTTTGCCGGATCGCCTGTTTTCTTTAGATACCCTTGCGCAAACCGCCAAGACTTTGCCCGCTCACTCGGTAATCTGCCTGATAGTACAATTTCTGCTCCTAGGGCGCTGGCACGCATAATTTCCTGAAGCATTTTATATGCAACCACTTTGAATTTGAGTGAGCCTTGGCGTTCCAAGCTTAAAGCAATTTCATCAGCAACAAGCTGCGCATCCAATCGCGGCTCCAAAATCTCACGAATTTCAATATGAGGATTGTCAAGCTTAAAGCGCTTCTTCAATACACGAGTGAGCTCATCAATTTTCTCTCCCCTCCTTCCAATAACCAGGCCCGGCTTGCTTGTCGCAATCACTATCTTTTCTCCAATGGGTGTGTACTCGATGGTAACTGCGCTAATACGCCCTTTGCCCAACTCTTTCTTTATATATTCTTTTACGCCCAGTTCTTCTTTCTTAAAGATGACAAATTTTTTCTCTTCCATTAGGTAAACTCCTTAGCTTTGAGGATGATGTGTGCTCTTTTAAACCTCGTGCCACCTCGTCGTGCAGGGCGTGATGCCCAGGAAGCTGATGCCCAATAAATCTTTGCCTTATCCACGGAAAGTCCATTTGCAAGTATATTTCCCCGCAAGCCTTTCAGAACCTGAATCATGCATTTTGAAGCATTTACCGGATACCTTCCTGACATCATGCCTGGATTATGGCGATGCGGGATCTCTCCCTTAAAGGGTATGGCTCTCTTCAATTTTATCACTTCCTCCAGTTCTGCAAGTGCTGTATCCACACTCTTCTGCTTGATGAATGAACACAAGTACATGCCGTGTTTCTTTGACATGGAGAGTGAATCTCCGCGAGCTATCGCTTCTTCTTTCTTGACCTTCTGAGGCTTTGCTTCCTGCTTCGTCTCTTGTTTCTGTTCTTTCTCTTTTGTTTCTCTTATCTCTGGACCTTTCGTAGTATCTGGTACAACATCTATCTTTTTTTCTTCCTGTTTTTCCTCTCCTCTCTCTGACTTGACATTTGTATTTTGCTTTGACAATTGCTGGCTCTGCTTAATCTTCTGTGGCTGCTTCTTCTCTGCATTTGTTGGCGCATATTGCTTTTCCATGTTACTTCTTCTCCGTCGAGGAGCTCTTCGTTGCTCCCAGACCTGGTTTACCATGAGTGACTCTGCCCCGCGTTAAGGCAAATTCGCCCAGACGATGACCTATCATCGTGTGTTTAATTTGTACTTCATTGAACGCCTTGCCACTATGGACTGCAATGTGCATACCTACCAGCTTAGGCACAATCACTAAGTCACGCAAATGAGTTCGAATCCGTTTATTGTTTGCAAGTGCCGTCTCACAGCGCTTTACAAACTTTTCTATGACCTGGAAATTTCGTAATACTGAACGACGGCTTCGAGAGGGCAGGTATTTCGCAACTTCACGAACATCAAGATTTTTCAATTCATTCAGGTTCTTACCCCGGTAAAATACTTCCTTTGACCTGACAAGCACTTCTTCTACCATTATCTTCTCCTCCCTGTTCTGCTCGGGCGAATATGACCTACTCGTGTTCCTGGTGGTGCATTGCGCTTTGCAATCTTTGACTTGATTCTCTTTCCCCGACCAGAGCCGAACGGATGATCTACTGCGTTCATCTTAACTGCAGATGTCCGAGGCCAGAGTTTATTACGTGCTTTCATTTTATACCACTTCGGCCCCGCCTTTATAAATGGTTTGAGAATACGGCCGGCACCTGCAATTACTCCCATGGTTGCCCTGCAATCACCTGAGACAATAATCTCCTTCTTATGAGGCATGAGCAGAGATACTTTATTGTGCTCGTGTTTCTTTACCAATAGTGCAGATGAACCTGCTGCACGAATCATTTTTCCACCATCACCCGGATTGTTTTCTATATTGTAGACTGCTGAACCTGCCGGAATATCTTTGAGCATAAGAATGTTTCCTGGCTGTGCCTGCGTCCCTAAAATGAGAATAGTCTGCCCAGAAACTGCACCATTGAATGCGGGGTTGTAGAAGATTTCTTTTCCTGCTCTGACCTTGAGGAGTGGTGCTGAATGTGCTGCAGAATGGAATACGGTAAGCACCTCAGCAGCACCTTGATGCATTGGATACTTTACTTTGTAGATAAACGCGCGCTTCTTTGCCTGATATGAGAGAGAACCATGACCTCGTGCCTGGGAAATGATACGCTTACCCATGCTGTCCAGCCATCCTTGTAAATTCAGGAATAGGTGGTCCTTCTACAAAACCAAGCATATAATCTAAAGATAATCTTGCTATTTTTTCATAAATTTCTTCTGCTTCAGGCGTTTTGATAGGTATAAGCGATACTTTTGGCTTGTGTGTTCCAATCATTGCTATCTTGGTTCCATCGGATAAACATTGTTCTTGACGTAACTCAAGTTTCTGTAAACCGATTTGGTATGTCCCGTCTTGAAAACCTGGCAATCTAAAAAAAACATGTGTTTGGACATCTTCTGGGGAAACACCGAAGTAAGTTACTAACTCATTAAGCCCTGCTACTCTGCTTGGAAAATCCAATTCATATATTTGCCATCGGATAAACATTGTTCTTTTCATATTACATCATCCCTACCTTAGTAGCTATGTCAATAGCGGGATATTTCGTATCGAGTTTGACATAGGCGAACTTTTTATTCTGGTGGACAAGAGTTCTCACTCCGCGTACTTTCACGCTGAAGATGGTTTCTACTTCCTTCTGAATCTCTGCCTTGGTATTTTGTCTTTCAACTTGGAATAAGAGCGTGTTCTGTGTATCAATCAGTTTTACTGCTTTTTCTGAGGTGACTGGCTTTAGTATCATGCTAACTCCTTCAAGGCTTGCTTGGTGAATAAGGTGAGCCTGCCCAAGGGAGAGAGATCAGTAATGGCAAGTTCTTTTGCTTGTACTAAATCTATTCCCTTAAAGGGCTTACTCTCATTAGTGCCTGTCACGAGTAAAAGTCCAGCATTTGCCTTGTATTTTCTACCTCTGCGTTTACCCTTTCCTGCCCGCACTGCTTTTTGCTTGATAACCAGAGAAAAAGCATTCCCGAAAATGTTTTTAAGTGTAGCAAAAAGTTCCTTTGTTTTTCCCGGCAAAGACTCAATAACGGCAGACATGCGTGGAGTTGTAAGCGTAGCATATCTTTTTTTAATATATAAAGATGACATAGTCGCAGCCAGTGCACCATGAAATGCTTGTTCCTGCTCTTTCTTGTTTATCTTTCTGAAAGCAGTTAGACCCGAAGGAGGATGCGCAACTCTGCCGCCACGCGTATTTGAAACTTCAGCACCCACCCAGTAAAACTGCGTGCCACGGCGCCACATTGATTTTCTAGGAAGCCGGGCAATCCCTTTACCATAATGGCCTTTCCACTCATGGCGCTTATGACTAATCGTCCCGGAAGCTGAATGCCGCTTGCCCGCCTCTTTATAGGTGGCATACGGCTGGCGTGAAGCAAACTTTGTTGCTTCAACGTATTTTGCAACGAGATCTTCACGAATTGGTCTGGCAAACAAAGCAGGCAATTCAATGTCTGCAGTGCTTGCTCCTTTGCTGTCAAATAGTGCTGCTTTCATGCTACAATCTCCTGGAATTCGTATTTGCGCTTTGATTGTTTCTTTGTTGGACGCAGCGGATGAGTAAGCAAGAGCTGCCGCTTTGCTGGTCCCTGCACACTTCCGTGCACGAGCAGATACGCGCTTTTGACTAACCCATAGTGCATAAAGCCACCGCTCTTGTTGATATTCTTTTCAGCGATAGTAGCAGAGGTAATAACTTTCTGATTATAGTGCACTCTCGTAAACATGCCCAGCTGTCCTGCCATAGGGACGCGGAACGTAACTCGTGCCGGATGCCAAGGACCAAGGCTACCCGGTCTCCTTCTTCCTTTCTCAGACTTGTGTTGCTTTAATGAAATGCCGTACCTCTTTACTGCACCGGAGAAACCTTTTCCAGACGTAAGGCCACGCACATCTACTAAGGAGGATTTAAGAAAGTCAGCAAGAGAAAGCTCTCTGCCCAGCAAACTCTTAGCAAATGCAAGCTTGTCTGCTGCATTAATAGCAAGTTCAGTCATATCGGGTGTTTTCTTGATATTTGTCTGTTTAACTAAAGAATAAACTAGAATCCGTATATCGTCATATGCTGCTGGTGGTTCCAGTTTCTGCGGTTCTTTGGGCAGATGCACCAGTTTCTTCAGTTCTTTATCGGAAGAGACAACAACATCCTTCACGGGCACTCCTGCCTGATAAAAGCGGATGGCGTAGACTTTCATGTTCGGCGCTTCAAGAATAGTTACCGGAAGAAATATTTTCTTTCCTGCGGTCATGGACTTATCAGTCACGTCTTTCACTAATACAGTAGCCATGCCTACTTTGTAAGTAATGAATCCAAGGATGCTCTCCTGTTTGGGGTCTGTTTTAATGGGAGACCAGTTAACTCTTGGCAGAACTTTGGAAGCACGACTACGCGGCCAGAATTGCAGGCTTCCTTCTCGCGGTTTTGACAATTTTGCCATTTGCTAAAGCGTGTAATTTCATAAAGAGTCCAACTCAACTCACTCAGCCTGTGTTATCAGCAGCAGACCAAGCAGATTCTCTATTCTGCTAGAAAAGAAGGTATTTAAAGGTTATCCTCACTCAGGCGTCTGTGCAATCCCTAGCGCAGGAGCCGCTTTCTTTACTCCTTCTCCAAGAATAGACCACATGCTTTACTCCTGTTCAATTCGGGGAGCTAGGACAAATGAGAGCATGACATTGCCTGATGGAAAATCAATACGCATCGGATGATTATCTGAGAAGCTCAAAGTGACTCTGTCTGCTATCTTGCATCCTTTTGTAAATTTATTTAAGTATTCCAGGGAGAAGCGGGCTTTGCTTGCATCCGAGTATATTTCGATTTCCTCAGCAGAAAATTCCGCCCGTGCTGAGTTAAGGCCTGAAGCCTCAACGGTAAACCGATTGGGCTCTGCATAAAATGTGCAGGCATCTGAGACTACTAAGCAATCTTCAACTACTTCTGCAAAAGCATTTGCATCCATTTTGATAACTGATTTGAACTCCCATTGCGGCATCGTTTTATCTTCCGTGTCAATGTCCAGCAAGGCTAGGGTAAAATCGCGCTTAATCTTATCCTGAATGCCGAGCTTAAGCAAATTATCTTCCTTGGAAAGTGTAAGTGACGCGCCAGGCTTACATCTGCGTAAGACTGCCTTCACATTCTCCAAATTAAGACCAAGTATATGCTCCTTATCGAGCTCAAATTGGGCAAAGAGCTCGGCAGGCATTTTAAAATAGACCATGGCCACATTTGCCGGATCAATCGCTGTTAATGAAAGACCTTCTTTGCTCACTTTAAGCTTCACCTCAGTTACCAGCTCGGAGATAATGCTTATCAAATCAGAGAATAAGCGTGGATTTTCCAGTTTAAGATGCATGCTCAGAGAGGTATACAAGGGCTTTTAAGTTTTGTTGTACTCTAAGTATCAAAAGCACGATGTGCCACCACGGCTTTTAAGCCGTGCTTTGGATGTTCAAAGAACTACAGCACCTTAAAAGGTGCTGTTTTCTGTCAAGTTCCTTGACATAACAAACCATATAAAATGAGAGGGTATGGTAAAAGTATGGGAAAAGAGGAACGGGTCCGCGCCATTACAAAACTGTATTATGCAAACCCGAAAGTGCAAGAAGCGCTGCTCGCCTTCTCCAAAGAGAGGGAAGTTGTTCCCCGGTATTTTGAGGGATTTGGCAAACGTCCTGATACGCTCCAATATGTATCTGATATTAGTGGATTGGTCAATAGGGGAGCAACGAGCTTCCATGCCTCAGAAGAGATATGGCATGATCCTTTAGCTATTAATGCTGAGATGAGTCCTGAAGAACTTTCACAGCAGAGAAAATCCTGGGATCTCTTGCTGGATATTGACTCTCCTTTCTTGGATTGCTCAAAAATTGCAGCTGAGCTCATTATCAAAGCATTAGAACAACATGGTGTAAAGCATTACGGCATTAAATTCTCAGGAAGTAAAGGCTTTCATATCCTCGTTCCAGGCAATGCATTTCCTGAGATGTATGATGGAAAAACAATGAAAGAAATGTTTCCTGAATGGCCTCGCGCCATGGTGGCATATTTAATGCATTACATTCGACAGGAGTATAATGTACGAGCAGCAGCAATTCTCGCTAACACAGACGCTATTGAGCAACGAACAAGCGTTTCCCAAGAAGAACTCACCGAACGATATTGCCTCATCTGTAACACACCAGCCAAAAAAGGAACCATCCGCGTTTTTACTTGTCCCGTGTGCTCAAGCAGCTTGGAGCGCAGAGACAGCACCGTGATACAAAGAAAACTGCGCTGCTTACGCGAACAGTGTTCAGGTATCCCTGAATTAGTAGAAGAGCGAGAATACTATTATTGTGAAAATGATACAGACCCTGAAAATGAAAAATTACCTTTGAGCTCTGAAAAACACCCTGAAAACTTTGATAAGAAGGCAGCAGTAAGTGCATCAAAGATTGCTTCCCTCGATCTTGTGTTAGTCGCACCGCGCCATCTCTTTCGCATGCCTTATTCATTACACGAGAAGACTGCATTGGCAAGTGTTGTTCTTACCAAAAGCGAATTGGAATCATTTTCTCCAAGGGACGCACACCCTTTAACTGTCCAGATTAAACCCTATTTGCCTGAAGAAGTGCAAGGAGAAGCAAGGCGTTTACTTAGTGAAGCACTTGAATGGAAGAAAGCACAAGAAAAGTATGAACAAAAATATGAAAAGAAAACATATGAACACTATGATGTGCCTCTCACGGGAGTAACTGAAGTGATGTTTCCTGAATCAATTAAGAAACTCTTACAAGGACTGAAAGATGGAAAGAAGCGAGGATTGTTTATTCTCATCACTTTCCTAAAAAGCCTTCAGTTCTCCCCAGCGTATATCGAACAAGCCGTATATGAGTGGAATACAAAAAACGAGCCACCCTTAAAAGAAGGGTATATCAAAAGTCAGCTAACTTGGCACTTACGACAGAAGAAAAAGATTCTCCCACCTAACTATGATAACCAGAGTTTCTATAAAGACCTCAATTTGCTCAGCAAGAAGCCGGAAGCAAAAAATCCTCTTGTTGAAGTAATGCGAAAGTTAAAAAAATAGTCTCTTTTTTGTCGGTGAACGAACATTTTTAAATAAGTAATACATTCTTTTTGCATGAAACAAAGAGTAGCTGTCTTTTTTATTCTCCTTCTTTTATGTTTATCTGCTGCTTCAGTAGCTGCTCTTAATGAGAGTGCACCACTCACTAAAGCTTCAGGCACTTCTGTTACTGATGATGAAGTAAGCAAATCATATCAGTGCCTAGAAAAGCAAGCAAGGAAAGGAAGCCTTTCATTGCAAGAAGCTATTTTCACTTCTCTTGCTTTGGGCAGTACCAAAAATGCGACTGATGTGCTTGATAGAGAGAAAAGCGCGCAAGAAGACTGCTGGCCTCGTGCAGGATGCAAGGTAAAAGAAACCGCACAAGTTGGATTGGCTTATCAAAAGATGGGTAGAAATACTGAGGGGATTAAGCGCTGGCTACTCTCTAAGACCGGAACCACATCAGACTTAGCGTGGTATATAGAAACTGATATCGAGAACCATCAGCCAAGCTCGTGCACGATTCGGTATGATGGCAGAGAGTATCGTATGGATATCAAGGAAGCTATGCAACTTTCTGGTACTACAGGACCCTGTTTAGACATTTCTAGTTCTGGTTATCTCTTAAAAATTAGAGACAGCTGTCTTGAAAGGACATTTGAAATTAGCTGTAACCAAAGTTTTGTTTCGACACTCGTGTATCAAAAAAGCAGAAGCACAGGGGACTGCCTCGATCAGAATAATGTGACTTGTTATGTTTCAGCAGATACTCATTCTGCTTCTTCTTTAGGCACCACGCAGGAAAAAGTAAATGCGCGCTGCTTTAAATCAGGAAGCACCTGCGACTATGAGGGGAGCCTTTGGGCAAGCCTTGCATTAACTAAGCTTGGTGCAAACAGCAATGTCTCTAGCAGTATTCCCTATGTGCTTGCCTTAGCAGAAGACTATGCACGCTACTTTCCAGAGGCATTCCTGTATCTCTTAACAAGCGATGATGATCAATATTCAAGACTTATTCAATTACGACAACAGAGTCAGTTCTGGGAGCTTAGAAACAGCCCTTACAACCGCTATTATGATACAAGCCTTGGAATGTTGGCGTTAGGAAGCAGTCCTGCTGGAAAGACAGAACTAACTCCCACCCAAGAATATTTGATGGGCATTCGCACGAAGGAAGGATGTTGGAATAATAATCGTATTTTTGATACTGCTTTTATTTTATATGCTGGCTGGGAACGCCGAGGTGCTGCGAGCTTAAGCGGCGGCGGTATCGGTGCTGGAAGCACATTCTGTGAAGAAGCAGGATTTTCATGCGAGCGACTAAGCGACTGTAAAACGGCGGGCGGCCTCGTGAAAGAGGGATTTGAATGTCAAGGAGTTGGTATTTGCTGCTCAGTTAAAGTAGCACAGCCTAGCTGCGAACAAAAACAAGGCAAACTCTGTTCATTACAAACACAATGTAGTGGGGAGAGTGTTGAAACGGCAGAAGGTGCCTGCTGCCTTGGCTCATGTATTCCTATTCCCGCAACGAATGTGTGTGAGCAAGCACCTGATGCTACCTGTAAGACAAGCTGCGACAGTGGAGAAACGCAAACAAGCGCTCGTTGTGGTACCAAGAGTGGAATATGTTGTGCTCGTACTGCTTCAACAGGAAGTAGCTCATGGGGCATCATACTTTTAGTTATCTTAATCCTTATAGTACTTCTCGCTATCTTCTTTAGGCACAAGCTTCAACTCTGGTGGTTTAGCCTTCGAGGCAATGTGAAAAGTACTCCGATAACTCGACCGGGTTCTCCTCCGAGCGCAGGACGAGTTGCACTACAACGACCTGCCCTTCGCCAACCCTTCACGCAGCGAATGATGCGACCTGGAACCCAGAGACCTGTCCAGGCGAAAGACCGTGAAATAGAAGAGACGCTCAAAAAATTACGAGACATGAGCAAATAATACAATTTAAATAATCTACAGTCTAGCTTAGTGTATGAAGCGATTATTCCTTATCTTTCTCTTTCTCCTACCCTTGGTGAATTCTTTTTCTACTGATTTAAAGCAACAATATGCCCCGCAAGAAACCATGATTATTGCTCTGCAGGGAAACATACTTGAGCCAATCCAAGCAGCGAATGTTGAATTTAGAAGAGCCAACGTGCTCATTCCTGTTGAGTATGAAGTTAAGCAGATTAACAACCAGTATTTTATCTGGGCACTCGCGCCTGCTCATCAAGATAATTACACTCTGGTACTCAAAGATGTCGCAACCACTAGAGAAGGCGTACAAGAAACCCTTCGCTATGAACAGAATTTTAGTGTAGCAGGCAACCATACTGTGTATAACCTCAAACCAGGAGTGATCAGCGCACGCGCTCCCTTCAACATAGAGATTACTTCGTTCGCTGATCAAGATATAATCATCTCTACTACTTTCCCGTATGAGCAGAACCTGCTCTTAAAACCTGGCAAAAATGTCTTCACGTTCCCCGTTACTAGTGTTCGAGGAAATATAGTTACCACGCTGCCGTTTGGCGTCTATCGTGTACCTGCTCATTTGACGGGAAATGCTTCTCCCGAAATAACAACTTTTGTATACTTTGAGCCTGCACACATCAGCAGAACTATTGCTCATAACCAGCTCGCTACCTACCGCATTAGTGTTAGAAACCCAACAAATCAGACGTATCGTGACCTGGTATTTGCTTTTGATGAAACTGTTTTTGTGATTGAGCCTGATACTCCCTTCGCTTTACTGCCGGGTGGCGTACATATAGTGAACGTAACCCTTAGAAAACTGTTTGGCACTTCATTAGAAGAGCATCTTAGTCTTACTATTGGTGATCAGAGCATTACTCTTCCGATAGAACTGAGCAGTACTGAAAATGGAAATGTTTCTAATCAGAGCGCGGTCTTTCAGTATTACTGTGCTGAGTTAGGAGGCAGCGCATGCAATGGAAGTATGACCTGTTCTGGACAACTCAAGTCTGCCTTAGATGGAACATGTTGTATTGGAGTATGTAAGACAGATGTAGAAAAAAACAGCAGCAACGCCTGGATAGGATATGCCTTAGGACTTATTGCGCTCCTTATTATCGGCTTTGTCTTTATTCGCTATAAACGAACGAAACCTGAAGGGCTCGTAGTAAAAGAGAGTGAGAGTAAAGAGAAAAGGCGAATTCCTTAACGCTTCTTCGGCTTCTTTTTCTTTGCTTGCTTTGATGCCTGAGGTACTTGAATGAGTTTCTTATAGGCTTGGGGCGCTTCTACTTTAAGCTGTTCCAGTATCAAGTCTCGTTCGGCCAACGCACGTTTTGTAATCGCATCATAATTATGCAGTCGCTGTAGCAACTGATTTAAAGCAACGTTTAAGTCCTGGCTCTTTAACTCGCTGGTTTCTGGGTAGCTTATTTCAATATTTGCAGGCATATATTTATAGAGTATCGTAAAAAGATGGTATAGAGAGTCAACTTCAAGACTTAATTCGACGAATGCAGTGTACAAGCTCTGCGATTCTTTGACAGGAAGAGGCTTATGTTGCGTACTCTCGACTACTTTTGCACCGGGCTCGTGTTGTAAATTAGTAACCAACATTACAAGTGCCTGAACAACGTTTTCAGGCGGCCTGCCTAGAATTTCAAGAATCATGCGTACCTGCAGCTTCTCCATAGGTGTACTGAGAAAGAGCCGTTTTTAAAGATTCCGTGTACTCAGAAGGAAAAAGATAATACCGATACAAAGAAAAGTAAAAGTGTAAGAAATCCAAAGCCGTATGTTCCCTTCTTTTGAAGTGAATGTGATTGGTGTCTGCGTTGCATGATTGGTAAGCCTAATAACTGTGTTTTCCTGTGAGTTTTCTTCTTTTCCAGCAGAGAGAGCATGCTCTGATGAATTTATACGTTCGTCCCTGCTTTTGTTTGCTCCGCTTTTCTTGTTCTCTTGTTTACTTGCAAGTACCGGCGTTTTATTGTTGTTTTCTGATATTGAAGAAGTTTGCTGAGTAGGCGGTTCACAGGTGTTTGCTGCCCCTTTTGTTGCAGCACTGAATTTCCAGACATCATTACAAATACTCCACGAAAGCAAGGAGTTCTTGTCATCTTTAAATGGACCTACACTGGTCAAAAGTAAAGACCCTCGTTTAACTTTGATTGTCTCGTTCGTATTATCAAGCCATTGCTTTGCAAACTGAAGGACATGATATCCGTTAAAACTTCCGTTCACTTGGTATGTTTCATTATCTCCATTCTCAAAGGTAAGATCATTGAGTGCTGTTTCCTGATTGGCATACAGCTCTATCCATTCTGCACCGGCATCATTTCCTAATGGATTGAGCTCAACTTCGGTAATCTCGAAAGCGTGGGTAAGGGGGATAAGCAAGAAAATACAAGCAAGCAGATTAATAACCATACCTATAGTGCGCTGCAAGCCTGTTGTCGGCATCAAAGAGATAGGCTGTATCTCTATCATCATTCCAGACATTTCCTGCATTCCAGAAGACCTGCGTTTCATTATCATTTCCTGATGTGCTCTCTATGGTGAGCTCATGTTTGAGAAGTGTATGAAACTTATATTGTTTTCTACTCTCATCTTTCAGTATCCAACCAGTAAGGTTAATTGCCTCACACGTATTGGTGAGTACTGCCTGCTCTTTCTTGGAATCAACAAGGAGTGCAAGGCAAGAAGCGTGAGAGGATTGCTTCCATATGCCCTGCTCAGTGGAGATTGCTTCTTCTTCAGCGTCTGCAAAAACTTTCTTTTCCGCATCAGCAACTAAGAATTTTGAAGCAAATCCTTTCTCAACAATCTCAAGATTGATATACCTTTCAGCATAGAGTTTACCAAGCAATCTGCCATACTTCTCAGTGCCTAGAATTTCCAAGCCTATGGTTTTATTAGTATATGCACTGAGAAACTCTTTTGCGTATGCTGCTGCTGGAGTCCCCTTCTCGGGGGCATTGATATTAGCAAGACGAATAATCCTTCCTTCAGCGTCCACGAGGGTATCGCCGTCTATTACTCTCGCTACTAGAATCTCTTGCTTTGTTTGTTCCTGACTCTGAGAGAAGAGATATACTGTATTTGCAATGAGTCCCGTCATAAGCAGGGCAAAAATAAAAGCGATTTTTTTACGCAAGGTCCTTGATCTCCTTTTTACATTGTAGAGAAGTGTACAAACGAGCAAGAGATTCGTGTGGAACAACGAGGGTTGCAGTGTTTATGTTTGGATGAAAGCCTGCTTCTGCAGCATCCCACACTTCTTTATCTAGAATAAGCTTTGTTTGTTTCGCGTGAATCATACAGAAAAGAGAAACAGAGCCTGGAGTGACGTGTAATTCTTTTTTCAATTCCTCTGAAGAGGCAAATTCTAAGTGTTTAACGCTTAAATAGCTCGCTAAAGCTTTCATGTCCAAGCGCTTCTCTCCACGCATGCAAACAAGATACAGCCTTTCCTGGTCATCCTTTAAGAAAAGACTTTTGGTACGCATGCCTGGGATAACGGTTTTAAGCTTTGACGCCTGCGCGACTGTAAAGACGGGGAGGTGATTGTATAAAGCGTATGCAATTCCCTTTTTTTTAAGATATCTCTCAAGCGCCGAGTCCATAGCTTTATTTTTCTCCTTACTTAATATAATTAACTAAACGAATCATTTATAAATAATTATACGAACTACAGATATGCCTAAAGAATCAAATAAAAATGCATATGACTTTCTCATCATAGGCGCAGGGGTGAGCGGTTTGGCTGCTGCTATGTATGGTGCTCGATTGGGAATGAAGACGCTTTGTTTAGGAGTCATGTCAAGCGCCGAGTTGCCTATTGGCGGTGTTATTACCACAACAAATGTGGTTGAAAACTATCCTGGATTTATCAGGGTGACCGGCACCGAACTTGCGGAAGCAATACGCACGCATGCAGAATCGTACGATTTAGTTACTATTAAAGAAGAGAAAGTTGAACATGTGCGAAAAAAAGAAACCCTGTTTGAAGTTGATACGCATAACAGCAGGTATCTTGCAAAGACGATATTGTTTGCAACAGGAACCAAATGGAAGACTTTAGATGTTCCTGGTTCAAAAGAGTTTGAGAACAAAGGAGTAGCTTACTGTGCACTTTGCGATGCTCCTCTCTTCAAGAATAAAGTTGTTTGCATTGTAGGAGGTTCTGACTCTGCGGCAAAAGACGCGCTTGTACTGGCAGAACATGCAAAGAAAGTATATTTTATTTATAGGGGAGAGCAGATTCATCCTGAGCCTATTAATCTGAAACGAGTACAAGCGCAAAAAAAGATTGAAGTTATTAACAAGACAAATGTCATTGCAGTCAAAGGCAATCAGGTAGTTACCAGTGTACTGCTTGATCGAGCATACCAGGGAAACAAGGAGCTTGTTGTACAAGGTGTTTTTGTTGCTATCGGACATCTGGTGCTCTCAGAAGTTGCTCAAGGTCTAGGAGTGCAAGTAAACGAAAAGAAAGAAATTGTACTAAATCATAAGACCTCGGAAACTAATGTTCCAGGAGTATTTGCTTCAGGTGATGTAGCTGACAAGCCATTCAAGCAGGCAATAACGGGCGTTGCAGAAGGATGTACTGCCGCGTACTCAGCGTATGAATACCTAACCAAACAAAAGATCGTACCTACCTAACATGAGTATACTCTTGCTGCTGACAATTTTAGGGGTATTTCTCTCTTTATATGCATTGATTGTTGAGCTGCGGTTAAAAAATAAAGAATATACGCCGCTTTGTGATATTTCAGAACTCGTTTCATGTAGTAAGGCCTTCTTAAGCCCGTATGGCCGTCTCTTTGGATTTCCAAATCCTCTTATTGGTATTGTGGCTTATCTTGTTCTTATCTATCTGATACAAACAGAGGCATATCGCGCAGTATTTCTCCTCAGCTCGCTTGGTGTGTTATTCTCTTTCTATCTTGGATATATTTCGTATGTCCGTCTACGCAATTTCTGCATCATATGCACTTGCATCTACATCATAAACCTCCTTCTGTTCTTTTTTTCCTGGAAGATGATCTGAAAGCTACGAAGATTTTTAAAGGAGTAAGTGTTCTGAGCAGAATGGAGCGAAAGGGCCTCTCACCAGTAATTGCAACCGTTCTCCTCATTGTTTTGGCGCTTATCCTTGCATCTATCATCTTTCTTTGGGCACGAAGTTTTCTCATAGAAAAAGCACAAAAAGAAGGTGAACCTGCTGAAAATTCGTGTGGAAGTATTCAGTTCGAAGCGGAAGCATACGGTGCTGAAGTACACATTGTCAACCGCGGCAATGTACCTCTCTACAGCTTCGAGATTAAAAAGAAAAGTTCAGGCACTATCGAAAAAGTTGAAACTGTTGGCGGTTCTGAAGGCTCTACGATCCGAAATGGTGAAACAGGAAGCATCTCTCTTATTGGCACTAGTATACAGACTAGTGAAGAGATCATTGTTACGCCTATTATTTTAGGAAGCATTGGAAGCGAGAGTAAACAGTATTTTTGTGATGGAATGAGCAAAACAATCACGGTTGAAATGTAATCATGAACAAAAAAGGGGTCTCTACCGCCGTTGCGACAATTGCGCTCATTTTACTTACCTTGGTTGCTGCAAGTATCGTTGCACAGATACTTATACCTTTTGTAAAGACTAGTTTGCAAAGAAGCACTGAATGTACCCCGTACCAAACGCATTTTAGCTTTGATGATCGTTTCTCCTATAACTGCCGCACTCCTTCAGGGCTCTATATTTTATCAATACAAACAAATAACAATGAGGGTGCAGGGAAGGTAAAAGGATTTCAGCTGGTCTTTAAAAGCTCGGGAAATTCGACTACTTTTGCAGTACATGAAAATACCAGCTCCGGAAAACTAGCTCCGTTCAACAGCTCCCAACCTGTTGTTCACCTTCCTGAACCAGGAGAAACACGCACGTATACCTATACTTCTCCCGAACTGTATTCAAGCGTTGATGTATACACAATCATTGCTTCGGGACCAGCTGAAAGAATCTGCGACCAACGCACAGATACACATACCCTCTCACTATGTACTTAAATAAAACAGCACAAATATGGATAGAAACAGTACTGTATACTTTAATGGGATTAGCACTGATCGGCTTAGTTTTAGGATATGCCCTCCCTAAGATTACCAATGCGCAGGAACAGGCATTAATTCAGCAGAGTATTAGTGCACTTAAAGTGCTCGATCAGACAATCACTTCAGTAGTCGAACTAGGACCTGATAATATCCGTTCATATGACCTCGCCTTTAAGCGCGGTGAACTATACATTAATGGAACAGAAGATAGAATACGATTTAAAATCACCGGTTTACAAGAGAACTACTCGGAGCCCGGCTATCCTGTTACAGACGGGAGAGTTGAGATACTCTCATTTACTGATACCACCGGACCGGGAGTTGCTTTAAGTATTTCATACAAAGACTATGCGAACATTACCTCTATGGGTAAGGATACGGTACAGAAACTCTCTCAGACGCCTACTCCCTATCACTTCTTTGTAAGCAATCAAGGTGCAAATGGAAATCTTCCAGTAATAGATATACGAATTGGTTCTTAAATAGAATTCGAGATAGTTTTATATAGCTCAGAGGAGTTTTTACCCTATGCAAGCACTTAATCTCAATCCCACTATACCGGTGCTCCCTAAGATTGACGATAAAACAAAAGTTGATGTGCGCTATATGCTCATTCCCCCGTATGCTTCTGCTCATATTTATTGGGATACACAAGCAAATGAGTTAGTATATGACATAGAGGAGCCTATGCTAAGCGATGATGAGCGCGTTGTTTTAGAGAGACTTGAACAGGCAATGTTCGAACTCATTAATGTTAATGTGGCCGTTGACAGAACATTAGAAGCTACGACAACCTACATCGATAAAACAGCGCGGCTGCTTATTGAAGAGCTGAATATGGCCCTTTCTGATGAGACCTACAATAAACTTTTTTACTATCTCTTTCGCGATTTTATCGGTTTAAGCTCCATTGATCCGCTTATGCGCGACTATTTCATCGAAGATATTGAGTGTAATGGTATAGAGACTCCCTTGTATATCATCCATCGCACGTACAGAAATATGAGGACTAACTTACTGTTCAAAGATATTGATGTGCTCGCAAGCTTTGTTGAGAAACTCGCACAGCGCACTGGCCGCTATATCTCTTATGCGCAGCCCTTGCTTGATGGAAGCCTGCCTGACGGGAGCAGAGTCAATGCTTCTTATACTAAAGATGTAACCTCAAATGGACCCACGTTCACCATACGTAAATTTACTAAGACTCCTTGGACTCCGACACAGCTTATCGCCTTTAATACCCTCAGCCCAGAAATGCTTGCTTACTTTTGGATCCTGATTCAGTATAAGTCAAATATCCTTATCTCGGGAGGAACGGGCTCAGGCAAAACCACTCTCTTAAATGCGCTTGCTTTTTTTATCCCTCCTGAAGCGAGAGTGGTGAGCATTGAAGATACCAGAGAAATTAACCTGCCTAGAGAAAACTGGCTCCCGGCAGTAGCCCGCCCGTCTATTGGAATCGGAAAAGTTGGTGAAGTCGATTTATTCGCCCTTCTTAAAAGCTCGTTCAGACAAATGCCTGACTATTTGATTGTGGGAGAAGTACGAGGCAAAGAGGCATTTGTGCTTTTCCAGGGAATGGCTTCTGGACACCCTTCTCTCAGCACGATGCATGCAGACTCGGTTGATACGCTCATCCGAAGACTGCAGACACCGCCCATTGAGCTCTCGCCAAGTCTTGTCAATTCATTAGACTGTGTTGTTATTGCGACCCATGCCACTATTCAACAGCATGAGACAAGGCGCGTCCGTGAAGTTGTAGAAATTATAAATGTAAACAAAGATGGCACTGCTTTAATTAATACGCCTTTAATCTGGAATCCTTCAACCGACAACTTTTACTTTAAGAAACAGAGTAAAGTCTTCGAAAAAATAGCAACGCGACAAGGTCTCTCGCTTGAACAACTCCAAAAAGAGTTCGCCACTCGCTCTAAACTCCTGTATGAACTGTTCAAGCGAGGCATTTTCGGTTTCCACGAAGTGGGCAATATTATTAATGAATACCATAAGAATCCTATCGCGGTACTGAATAGATTCGATATTAGCGAGTAATGAAAGATATTTAAACAAGGCTCTGTTTTTCCCGCTATGGACAAAGAGGCGGTAACTGCACTTGCCCATCTTCTTGCTACCATGAAAGAAGTGGTACAGAAACTAGATACGGCAGTTAAACATAAAGATAGTGAACAAGTTGCCCTCGCTAAAAAGGAAATTCTGCATTTGCACATGCAAATCAACGAGCTAGTATGATACAAGAGCTAACTAAAAACGTAGACAGTGAAGTTAGCATGTTGCGTGAAATTGCAAGCTATAGCCAGCGCCTTGCTTTAGCAACACCTACCGAAGAGAAGATGCTTCGTGAGGCGCTGCTTGCCCTACAAGCGCAGATGAAACTCTTAAATGCTTCTGTTCCTGCGCTGGTCGCTGGAATAAGCATCTCACAGCGGCTTCCGGGAAAACAGCAAGAACGACGCACTTCACTTGAACGCTTCTCCTTTTCCAAGCCATCAGGGGAGAGTATGAGTGTTACTGTGCATGCAAAAGACAAAGAAAAGTTCCTACATGAGCTCCAGATTAGTGAGAAAGCGCTCGCTGCTATCAAGAAACAACACTATGGAAAAATAAAAGAAATGGAAGACTCGTTTCAGCACTCGCGTGGATATGTCAAACTCTCAAATCGTTTCTTCTTTTCGCCTGCACAGCGCCTGTTACAAGCAGGACATTTTGCTAAATTGCGCACTGACTTACGAAAAGCAAACCTTTCTATCCTGCCTGAAAGCTATATTTCACTCATGTTTTTCACTTCGTTTATCGGTTTGATTGCAGGAACTATACTTGCCTTAGGTGTTTTCTTCTTGATCCAAGGAAGTATTCTACTAAAAATTGCCTGGAGCATTTGGATTCCTCCTTTTTTTGCGCTTGCTTCTTATCTTATTTTATATGCCTACCCTTCAACAGAAATTGGATCGCTTGCAAAGAGAATTGATCGTGAATTACCTTTTGCAGTTATTCATATGAATGCAATTTCTGGAGCGGGCCTTGAGCCGACAAATATCTTTAAAATTATTGTTTTAAGCACTGAATATCCGTTTTTACGAAAAGAGATCAGAAAGCTTCTCAACCAAATTAATCTCTATGGTTATGACTTAGTAACTGCACTCAACAATGCGGCACAGAATTCATCAAGCCCGAAGCTGGCTGAGCTCTTTCTTGGCCTCTCAACAACTATCACTTCAGGAGGCAGCCTTCAAAGTTTCTTTGAAAAGCGTGCTGAGACGTTACTCGTCAGCTACCGGTTGGAGCGAGAGCAATTCACTAAGATTGCAGAGACCTTTATGGATATTTATATTACGGTAGTAATTGCTGCGCCCATGATCCTCCTCTTACTCTTTATCCTGCTTTCTATTGGCGACTTTAATGTAGGTATCACTCCTGCGAGCATGACTGCGGCTATTATTGCGCTCATTGCCATTATCAATCTTATCTTTCTTACTATTCTCCATATAAAACAACCTTCATACTAATGAAACTTAAAAAGACACATTGGATAGGCATTGTTGCTGGTATTGTTCTTATAGTAATTGGAAGTATCTTCTTTTTTGTACAGGAGCAGAAGAACCTTTTCTACTTTATAGCAGGCATAGGAATAGTTGTTATCGCATTGCCTTTTATCGTAAGCCTTGTGAGTGAAAGCAAGCGTGAAGAAGAAATTAATGCTCTGTTTCTTGAATTTTCTAGGAATCTCGCAGAAAGCGTTATTACCGGGACACCCATTAGCAAGAGTATAGTAAACATTAGCAAGAAGAATTATGGACCGCTGAGCCCCTCAGTTAGTAAGTTAGCGAATCAAATAGCTCTGGGAATTCCAGTAAATCAGGCGCTTCAGAACTTTGCCCGAGATGTTGACAATCCAGTAATCACCCGAGCGGTAGGACTTATTAGCGAAGCTGAGCGAGCAGGTGGAGAGATTGACTACATTCTTGATTCAGTTGCCAAGTCTATTTCCGAAGTTGAAAAGCTGAAGAAAGAACGCAAAGCAGCAATATCGAATTTAGTTGTACAGGGATACATTATCTTCTTTATTTTTATTGGCATTATGCTTGTTATGGAGTTTAAAATTCTGCCGCTTGCGGTCCAGATTACTTCCTTTAAAGGAGTTGGAGCAAGCGCATCAGCCCTTGAAGCAGTAAGCACAAATACCCCTGTTTTTACAGTAGATGAGCTTACTAATCTTTTTTTATATCTGCTCATGGCACAGGGATTCTTTACTGGTTTTGCAATTGGAAAACTCACTGAAGGATCACTTAAAGCAGGCATTAAACATTCATTCTTCCTTGTGGTATCGGCATATCTCATCGCGACTGGGGTGAAATTACTTTAGGCTTCTCAGCAAAGTAGAAAATCTCCTTTTTGGTCTTTATGCATTCAAAGGGATACCCGAGACGGAGTAAGAGGCGCTCAATCCACCCTCGCTGCGGATGATTCATAGGTCTCCCTGAAATCGTTTTTGTTGCAAAACTAATACAAAAATAACGGGCAGATACCGTAGTGAGAATCTTTTCTGCAAGTTTGTGTCCTCGCTTTTCCAGAACGTCGACTAGTTGCATCAAAAGACAAAGATCAACAGGTGGCAATGAAGTATCTATCCTTTTAGCATCATACACAAATGCTTTGCCTTTGATATTGTGTTTCTTGAAGAAAGCATCCACTCGTGCAAGATCATCCTGGCGAATATCTGCTGCATAATATCTCACAGAGGGCTCCGCTAATGCAAGAGGATTCAACCCACAGCCAAGGTCAAGAACAGAAGTAACCTTAAGCTCGTGTATTTTCCGCTTAAGCAAGGGATATAGTGCCTGTCTCTCCCTTGTAGAGGTGTGGCTTTTGAGCAATTCCGGTACAGTTGCTGCTTTTGATAAGGGAGCATGATACTGGCCAGCTGACTGTCTCAGTACTGCGCGCGCTTCCTTTACCAGTATTTTTTTCTCCTTGGCAGTTAGATTCGCTGTTGTCGAGAGCTTGTTTTTTCGTAACTGCTCTTCAAGTGTTGTTTGCACTACGCTCTCTGCAATATCCTGAAGTTCTCGCTTCTGCTTCAGCAACGTAGTCAATTCCTGTAAGAGCGTCACTTAGTATTGAACAAAGACGATTATAAAAAGCTGTTTGCATGCAGAAAGTATATAAAAGATTCGAGAGTGGCATGTGTATGTACCAAAGAGGAATGAGTCATGTAGAAATAATCCTTGCTTCCGTCCTCTTCATAGGGGCAGTGCTTTTCGCTTTATACTTTTTTACTACAAAACATACTTCTGAGGACCCAAGCTTCACTCCATACCTACTAGAACAACTTAGTAGAAATACCAGTGTTGGAGTAGAGCAGTATAGCCTTGCCCTAAGCGCACCAGAGAGCACTACCTTTCTTGCAGTTAATCTTTCTCGAACCTTTGCAGGCGTTGGTGTCCAAGTAGTCAACTATACGGGAGCGATATTACCTTCGTCCCTGGAGCACGATATCATCTACTTTGAGCGCCAAGGAAATGAGAAACTGGTATTTGTGAGAGTCAGTCCTGACTTACGTACTGCATATGGGACCGTACATTCAAAGGGGCAGGTTCAAGAGCACTTGTATGCTCTTGCCTCAAAGACAAACATAACGTTACTTTCAGAGCAGCGGCTGCTTGCTCTGAATACTACCTATACGAAAGAGTACGAACAGACAAAAGCAGCCCTTGGTCTTGGCGCCGGCTATGAGCTCGGTATCGCTGTCAGTTTCTCAGAAGGAGACAGGATACTCATGGAAAAGCCTCTGCTTCTCAAAACCACCGTGTATGCAAAGACAAAACGAGTTGAAATTCTTAGAACAGATGGGCGGTTTGTCTTTGGCGATGTAGAGGTAAAAATATGGTAAATAAACAAGGATGGCTTAGAATCGTTGAAGCGCTGGTGTCTATTCTCATCATTATTGGAGCAGTATTAGTTGTACTTTCATACCGTCAAGCAGAATCGCCTATAAATAGTCTCTGCTCGCTCATTCCTGGTTTGTTAGATGAGATTGCAAAGAATAATTCATTGCGTGAAAACGCCCTCTCTCATCAGACCACCGTGATTAAGATATTTGTTGATGCACGGATTGCCAATCCAGGTATCGCATCGAGGGTTAGTGTTTGCGGCCCTGTAGATGAGATTGGCTGTGCTTTGAATGAAAGCGGGCTTGATAACCTTGATATTTGCGCCGGTGAGCGCCTTATTAGTGCCCTTCCTGCTCAGGAAACGATCAATCCTCAGCGGGTAAAGGTGTTCTTGTTCCGTGCGCAAGCCCGATAATATTTATAAAGAGAAAGAAGCTTCAGGAGCTATGAGGCGATTTCATTTCCTGGTAGTATTCTCAATAATTTTTTTTATCCTTTTTCTTGGATATGCGCGCGCTGAGCAAGTTGTTTTTGATAGCTCTTTTAATCCATCTACGTGGACTGTTCCTGCTAATGTTTACTCAATTAGTGTTGAACTTTGGGGTGGGGGAGGAGGTGGCGGTCCTGGTGCTGCAAAATATTATGTGGAACCAGGTATTCGAGATTTCTTTACTAGTGGTGGGGGAGGAGGTGGGGGAGGAGGCTATGGTCTCCAAACAATAAATGTACTACCGGGCACTACTTATACTATCGTGGTGGGTAGTGGAGGTAATGGAGGAAGTGTTGGTGCCTCGAAAGGATTGAATGGAGGAACAACTACATTTTCAGGAAATGGTGTGGCACTTAATGCAACTGGCGGTGGGGGAGGGGGAGAAGGAAGCTATCAAATAGGTGGTGCTTTTGCTGGAAATGGAGGAACAAGTAATGCGGTTCAGAGGTCTATCCCTGGAGGATGGGCGGGAATTGGAGGATATGGATTCTGGAGTGCGGGACGTCCAGATGGATGTGGAATTGGAGGAATTGGAGGTAATTATACATCTATTCGTGGCGGTGATGGTAGTATGAATAGCGGAGGAGGGGGAGGTGTAAGTGGAGGCGGAGCTATTTTTGCTAATGGAGTGCTTACATTCCTCGTTGGTTCAAGAGTTGGGGACGGCGGTAATGGTCTAGATTGCACGATAAGTAATGTACCAACACCTGCTAATCAGGGTAAGGCTCCTGGAGGAGGAGGGGGAGGTGGGATGCATAGGTCTAGTCAGTTTGGAGTTCCTACTACAACCGGTGGAGCTGCAGGAGCTAATGGTCTAGTCATCATCAATTATACAATTGCACAATCTGTTTCACAATCAGGAACAAACATGTGCTCAGCAGAGAATCAAACAATACTTTCTTTATACAGCCAAAATAATTCTCATACGGCAGTCTTTAATGTAACTAATAAAGATGTAAATGCACAATATTCAATATGTTATGACAAGATTTTTGGAAGTAACTATACTGGCAGCAACAATCCTTGGACGTGTACGGGGAGCAATAGCATTGTGAAACTCTCATCAGTAAGCAATGCGCATGCTGAAGATGCTACTTTATCACATTACCCTATAACGGTGTGTTATGGTGTTCTTTCTTGCACTCTCAAGAGCACTTGTAGCGCTGGTGAACAAGCGATTCTTACTCTCTCCTCGCAGACAAATGCGCATCTTGCTGTTGCTTCTTATTCTTACCCTCAAAAAGTGTGCTGTCTTGCCCAGGGATTTAGAGTTCTGGGATTCAATGGAGCAAGTTGGCGCGATAGAACTACCGCACTTTCTGTAAGCAGTGCAAGCAGGTATTCCTCAGTTGTTTTGTATGCAGAAACCAATTTTACTCCAGGTACAGCAGTCACCTTTGAGATTTGGGAGAAAGATGCATCAGTTGATGATCCTATACGAACAGGAAATGCAAACTTGACTGGAGTAGTTGATGTGCAGGGTATTGCGCGTGCCAATTGGACCATTACTGACAGTGATATTGCTGCGGGCGTTGGACAGGGATTCTTTGATGAAGACTACGGTTCAAGCGATCAGTATCTTGAATTTTATTTCAACGCGAGCGTCTCAGGCAAAGCAATTGGCTCTGGTATTTTAACTACTAGTAAAACTGCGGGAGTTATTGCTGGCAGCGGCTGTGAAGTGAGTATTGCTTCGCCAGTCCATAAAGGCATTTACTTTGCAAATACCTCCGTTATCTTTGCACACACTGCACTCCCCTCAGGAAGCAGCGTGCGCTGGAGCATTGCTGAAGATGCCATTATACGAAATGAAGATACCTTCACGTATCTCCTTGCTACTTCTGGGCAGAAAACGATTACCTTACAAGCAACTATTCCTGGTTGTGTATCAGTAGAAGCACAGATTGCGCTGCTTGTTATAAGTATGAATGCTGATCTCTCTGTATTTATTGATAAGCCTAAACAAGATGAGAGCATTCCTCTTGCTAACCTCAGCTCAGTAAGCGTGCCTTTCAGCGCTCAAGATACTTATATTATTAACAGCAGTTACAATGCAAGCTGTTCGGGAACCATTACCTGTCTTGCAGGTACTTGTCCTGGACAAACGGCAAATGCGCCTCCTGGCTGTTCCAATAATGTCAGTGTGAGTAATGCAAATCCCAGTCCTGGCTTTGCAGCTATCAACTTTACCTGGAGCACGTTCAATCAGGGAACTGAACTTCCTGCTTTTCTCTCTGGTCTTGGCGAAGTACAAGGAAGCAGAACTTTTAGCAGAAGTGAACATTCTTCCATTTTATTCGATAAAGCCTTCAAGGTTGTTGCTACTTATACTTCAGGAAGTATGAACTTGCAGGGAAGCTTTACCCGCAACTTTACTCTTGGAGAATGTATCAATCGCGGCTATAACTTCACCGTAATAAATAACCAAGGAGGTATCGTCGCTATTCAGGGGACTACTAATTATTCAAGCTCGATACAAAACTATAACAGCAATGCCTGTAAAGGAAGAGATGGGAATGCGGGCACCAGTGATGAGTGCTGTCCAGCAAACTATGTATGCAGTGAAACCTCTGGTTGTGTGCCCAAGCCAGACAACGCACCAATACGCTGTGAAAACTATGGGACAAAGTCTGAGTGTGAGCGTGATGCGTACGGATTATGGCAATACCAACAAAGTTCCCAGGAAAATAGTTGTAGTGCTGGCATTGTTGTTGCAAGCTGCGCCTGGAAAGACGCTCAATGTGTCTTAAACACGACTATCCAGACGAGTGCTGGCGTTAGTATGGGAAGCTGCTATGAACATGCTACCAATATCAGTTCATGTGTGAATGGATATTATCGCGTTCATGTAGATGCATCTCCTGAAGGTTCTTTAGCCTGCTTCAGCTGCACTCCTGGAGAGTATCCCATACCTTGTGGGCGACCTGCATTTGAACTGCCGTTCTTTGGCTCAGTACAGTTTATAGCAGCACTAGGAATACTTGCCTTGTTTTACTTCTTTGCTACCCGGAGAAGCAGTGCCAGCTAGTACGGTATCTTTTTAAAGAACTGGTTATTCAAGGAAGTATGAAAAAAGCAAGTGTGCTCTGTTTCTTAGTTTGCTGTCTTTTCTTACTGCCTGAGGTAGCTGCAACATTTACTTTTCTTGATGAGCATATAGATCGTGATTATGGGGGAGGAAGCAGTATCAAGGGTTCTCTAGAGTTACAATTAAACCATGAACCCGCTTCTTCAGTACTCACGAGCACCTTTAATGGCTCTATAACGTTATTGGAACTCTTGAAACGCAATAACCTTGTAGAAGGGAGTGATTATACCTGTAGTGTACCTGGCTGCCAACGTACCTATGGGATGCGGGAAGGAGAAATCACAAGCACGAGCATCGATAATGCGCAGCTTATTGGTTTCAATATCACCGGAAGAGAAGTATACATTCAGGATGCTGATTTTCTCATTAACAGTGATAGCGGTGTTTCTTGTACTCGACAACTACTCATTGATTTGCTTGACCAAGGAAAGACCTACGTTCAGAATACACAGTTTAGTGCTGGCTACCTTTGCACCAAAGCAAAAAACTATGGTTGTTTCAGTCCTTCCTTACCAGAAAATAGCTATTCTTCCCTGAAAGTAACCGAACAAGGTTTATGTGAACGCGTTCATCTTGAACCAGCGCCTGCATATGAACTTGGTGCACTGGTAAAAAATACTACCACAAACCTCGCCGTCCTGAAAATGGAGCTCTATGATAATGAAACTGCCTATGTAGGCGATTGTACCTTGCCGCTGTTACAACAGGAAATGCAAGAAGTAAGCTGTGTTGTAAATCGATCCGTGACTCATTCAGGAAATTACTTTGTTTGTCTCTCTTCAAGTTCAAATAGTGCAACGTATCAAATTCGCGCTGAAGAGTCAGGAGCAATCTGTGGAACAGCAAATCTGCTCGGATCACAGGAAGCCGTTTTTGACTATGAGCTCTTTACCCGCCCGTTGCCGTACAGTACTCTCCACGACTTAAGTATCAAGCAAGCGTATCAAAATATTGAACATGAAGATTTCGGATCCTATCTTGATGACTATATAGAACAAACCTACGGACGCAATTGTACTGGTGGCTGCATACTGCCCTTTACTTTTACCGGAATCCACCAGACGCTCACTTTTACTAATGCGTCGATTGTATATGAAGCAACTCCGGGCAACGTAAAAACCTACCGGAAGCTCAACAAGATCTATGTAACCAATGCAAGTATTTCTGCACCGCGTGTAACTATAGACCTTGCACCAGCACAGTTTACTATTCCTTTGACTACCTCACAAAAAAAGTTTGACCTGTATTTGCAAGGCAAACGTATTTTTAACACCTCTTTAGCATTAACCATTTCCCCTGGATTTAATTTCACGATTACACCGCGATTCGCGTTCTTAGGCACTCCAACCACATTTGTTGCGCTAACCAATGAAAACATTACCGCTGCTATCTGGAAGTTTGGCGATGGCTCTCAACTAGTTACACAAGGAAAGATAGTAAGCCATACGTATACAAACACGAGCAACTATACGATAGAAGTTACGCTTACTAGTGATAGAGGTTTAAGTATCACACAAAAGTTTACACTCTATGCTGGAAATGCACGCGAGTCAGCAGAGCGACTGCTTGCACTTTTAAACACGCGCGTCGCTAATCTCAGCTTTCAAATTGAAAGTTACCCTCGTTGGATACAGCCGCTCCTCAAACAGAATATTAATAGTTCTCAATTACATGCCGAACTTGCTACTCTTACTGTTGCAAGCAACGCAAGCGATGCTCAATACAGTGAACTGATAACCTCTTTGCTCGCGTTACGGATTCCTGAAGGATTAGCGAGCGAGCGAAAGGGTACCCTTCCTTTGGCACTTGGCCTTGAAGGAATTGATATATCATATATAGAAGCACTTTCTCAATACAATATTTCTAATAATAAACGCGATGAACTCAAGTCGAACATCATTTACTGGATACAGCAAAATTATGCTCCTCGTATTGATTTCGAAGTCATTACCCTTAGAGATGCTCTTAGTCAAGATACTCCCTTACTCACTTTTTTTACTGTTACTTTCAACAAACAGGCGCAAAATACAAGCGAGGCATATTTCATCATTGATTATCCTGCAGATGAGATTACTTTTATGAAAAACTATGGACAACGAGCACTTGCGGGAGACTCTTCGTCTGGCACTGCTCTTTTAACGAATGAAAGCAGTGTCAGCTTCTTCATTGCTGGAGAACAAGACATTACGCAGTTAGGGATGTACCTTTCTCCACTCATTCCAGTCCTAGGAACATACAGCACGCAAGAAACTACTAACCCTCGCTTGCCTCTTGAATGGATTCTTTTATGGAGTTCCCTTGCACTTATCCTTATTTTTACGTTATATATTGTATTACAAGAATGGTACAAGAAACATTATGAAGCATACTTATTCAAAAATCCAGATGATTTGTATAATAGCATCACGTTTATACATAATTCAAGAATTGCAACCTTATCGGATGCTGTAATACGCAGAAAGCTGAGCGAAACAGGATGGAGAAGTGAACAAATAATATATGCTTTCAATAAGCTTGACGGAAAGCGGACAGGAATGTATGAAATTCCCCTCTTTAGGAAGAGAGAACAAGAAAAAATTCAGGCAGAAATTGCAAAAAGGCAGCAAAAAGGGGGCGACGGAAGATTTATTAAAAGACCAGGAGTCTAACACCTATGTTTAAAATAATCAAGAATTTCTCAAGGCGCATGCTCGCCAGAATATTTGGCCGCAAGCAGGCAATTAAGATTGGTTTCTATGGACCGCCAAATGCAGGAAAGACAAGTCTTGCAAATAGAATCTGTAAAGACTGGACTGGGGAGGAAATTGGTGTTGTAAGCAGGATTCCCCATGAAACAAGACATGTGCAGTTTAAAGAACGAGTAGAAATCAAGCACAAAGGAAAAACGCTTGTTTTCAAGATGGTAGATACACCAGGTATTGCCACTAAAATTGACTATGAAGATTTTCTCAAGTATGGAGTTAAAAAAGGAGAAGCTAAAAAACGCGCCAAAGAAGCGACACAAGGGATTATTGAGTCTATCCAGTGGCTCGATGATATGGATGCAGTGGTCATTGTGCTTGATGCAACTGAAAATCCATATTCGCAGGTAAATATCACTATTATCGGCAATTTAGTAGCACGGAGTATACCTGTGCTTATTGCTGCCAATAAGATTGACCTGAGAAAAGCAGATGTGAAGAAAGTCGAGACTGCATTTCCTGAATATGAAGTTATAGGAATCTCAGCTAAAGAAGGACTGTATATGGCAGATTTTTACGAGTCACTATTTAGACTCGCAAAAAAAGTATAACATGACAAAAAAAATTAAAGGATTGAGTCTACAGGTAATCCCTTTTTCCGAAGTTAAAGAGCTCGGCATCTCAGAACGTGTAAAAAAAATTCTTAACCTCATCTTAAGCAACAAAATTGTGATTTTACATGGAAGGTTGCGGGCGGAAGAGGAAGCCAGATTGATTGAAGATACCATGGCGCTGGTTGATCATGTAAAGAAGTTTAAAGGTATTGAGCTGGCCGTTATTGAACCTGATATGAAGCATGAGTCTTTGCTTGGTAAAATGAAATATAGGATTGCGAAACGACTAGTCGGAGACAGCAATGCTATTACTGTAATCGGCCCTGCTGCAGTCATTAAAGATATTAAGCGAGATCCTAAGAAAATTGAATTATTGCTAAGTTGAGTAAATAAAAGTTTATTAAGCCCTCTCCTCTCTTTAAAGCATGCCCTACCGTTGTGTCCATTGCTCCGCTTTGTATGCTGATGAGGCCCAGCAAGTCCTTGATGGCTGCAGATGCGGCAGCAAGTTCTTCTTTTATATGAAAGAAGAGAAGGTAAAGGAAATTCTGCAACAAATGCAGCACGAAGTTCCTTTAAGCGAAGCTGAGAAAGTCCAGATCGAAGAAGAAGTGCGAGAGCTTACCGGCATTGAAGACGAGGAGACTCCGGTATTCCTTGATTTTGAAAGTGTCCGTGTCATGAAGCCAGGAAAGTATGCCATTGACCTGCCTAAATTGTTTTCAAAAGCAAAACCAAAAATCTACCAGCTTGAAGATGGTAAATATATTGTTGATATACAGATACCCGATGCTTAAAGATTAATTTAAATAGCGTTTCTGCTTTACTTGTATATGGTAGAAAGAATAAACATAGTTGAGAAGTTAGCGCTCGCTCCCTCTCATCAGGAATATCAGTACCTTGCGCAGGAAACTGCTCGTCTTGTAAACGCCTTTAACAAAGAGCTGAAAAAAACAAAAATACCTGCAAAGGTCTTTGTAGGAGGAAGCTTCGCAAAACGAACAATGATGAAAAAGAAGCAGTATGATATTGATATTTATCTCAGGTTCCGCACCGGACACTTTCTGACTGAACAATGCGCTCGCCTCGTCCAGAAAGTTTCAAAGCGACTACATATCCCGAGCAAACGTATTCATGGAAGCAGAGACTATTTTCAGCTTATTCAGAATCAAAATCTTATATTTGAGCTTATTCCGGTGCTTAATATTACTCGGCCTGATAAAGCAGAAAATGTAACTGACTTGAGCTATTTTCATGTACGATATGTAAAAAAGCTGCTTACTCAAGCATTAGCGAGGGAAGTAGTGCTCGCGAAAGCGTTTTGCGAAGCACAGGGAGCATATGGGGCAGAAAGCTGGATTCAGGGTCTTTCAGGATATGCGCTCGAATGTCTTATCATTAAGTATAAAAATTTTGCTGCACTTGTACGGACGCTTGCACAGACAAAAGAAAAACTTGTTATAGACCCTAACAAGCACTATACTTCACCACATGCAGCGCTCTTGGAATTAAATGAAAGTAAAATACAAGGACCGCTTGTCCTGGTTGATCCTACCTGCAAGGATCGAAATGTAGCAAGTGCCCTCTCTCAAGAAACCTTTCAGAAGCTGCAAAGGACAATACAAGCATATTTGAAAAAACCGTCTCTTTCTTTCTTTATTAGACAAGAGGTAACTAAAGAAGAACTAGAAAAAGAAGCAAAACGCAGGAAGGCGAATCTTGTCATGCTTCGGCTTCAAACTGACCGGCAGGAAGGGGATATTGCTGGAACGAAGCTGAAGAAAGCGACTGACTTTATAGCACAGGGAAGTACACGGAATTATACCCTTGCTAAATCAGTATTTGTATATGATGGCAAGCAAAGTGCTTTGTACTATCTTTTGCTTACTCCCAAAAAAAATGTTCTGCATACTGGCCCTCCTCTTTCAATGAAAAAACACGCTGCTCTCTTTAAAAAAAAGAATAAAAACATATTTGTAAAAAGAGGGAGAGTATACGCTCACGTACTTCTTCTCCCCTCTCGTACTTTTATTAAACAATTTCTTATCGAACATAAAAAACAACTAGAAGCGATGGGCTGTATGCACGCGCAAGTAGAATAATCCTAACTCTTAATTTCCAGGGCAGTAGTCTTTAATGTCCTCTCGATAATACTTGCTAAAGACTCAGTGAAAAACTCTGAATTGAGCCAGATACCTATTTCCTCTTCCGCATGTTCTGGAGTAATCATCAGCAAGGTTTGCTTCTTATCAGCAATGAAAAACCGCGCTTTTGCGTCTACTGATCGTGCCTTGATATTGTATTTGTTGCAGACTTTCTTAATCTTATCAGGCTCGCCTGCAAGAGCAATCTTCACTCTAATATTATTCTTGTTCAGCTTTTCAATTGCTGGTACCAGCACTCTGCTCTTATCTTCAAAGTCCAAAGCAGAAGTACAGATTAAGACTTCTTTTTCTGAATTTTCAATCAAATCGCGGATTTTTGAGAGCACATTAGAACGGCCTTTTAATGAGCCGGTAATCTCTTGTGACCTGATCGGGGAAATACCAGAGGTATGTAATTGTTCGAGTTCGGTATATTCAGAAGTTTCCTTTAACGTTGTAAGTGATTTTACTTTTTCATGCGCTTCCTGCATGGTTTCACTCTTCATCTTCTCAATCACTTCAGTAGGCTTAATTGAAATGTACTTGACCGGCTTGCCAATCTTAACGATAGCAAATCCTCGCTTTTCCAAGCTTTCCAGGACATCATATGTTCGTGAACGAGGCACGTTTGATATTTCTGCTACCTCACCAGCAGAAGCAATGCCTTTTGAAAGCAGAGCCAGCCAGACTTTGGTTTCATAAATATTCAAATTGAAGTATTCCTTGATTCTTTTGACCAATTCAAGTTTAATTATCATGTTCCAGTGATAAATACAGGGTATATAAACCTTTCTCCTTGTTGCTATGATATAGTTACAACAAAATGATAAGATTTAAAAGGGGTCCTGCAACTAACTACGATTATAGGAATAATGGCTCAAAAAGGTACGCCTGGAGTCGTCCTCGCATCTGACTTAGCAGGAACACGAGAATCCTGGCAGGAGCGCGGCACTGCAATAAAAGAAACTCTTGGTAAAGCAGAGAAACAAGTGATTGGCTCTATTGTTGCTAGTGTAACAAGTTCTTAAATAAGATATACAATGCCGAGAGCAATAAAACATCCCGCAGTAATAAAGGGCATGGCAGGGTATGCCTTGCCTTTTTCCGAGAAGTAAAAGAGTGTTCCCAGCGCGATGGTTGCCCCTAAAACAATGATAGATGCAGGTAGTAGCGAGAAGGTATTGAGAACGACACCTGCAAGTATAAGAGGAAAGACGACATCTCCTCCTCCTAAGATAGCAACGCTTACTTTAACTTTTTTATTCTTTGCTTTGAGACTTCTAGTCTGCTCAAAGAGTCTCCTCTCTTTTTTACTCAAGTAAGGAACAAGGAATCCGGAAAATACCTTCAGTTTTTGAATCTGATATTTTGCCATTTTTAACATAAATGTAGCATGCCAGACCGCATAGACATCATACACTGAAATAAAAATTAAGAGCAAACCGGTAGTCCAAACGCTTAGAAGCGGGACAAAAACCGCTGCTAACCCTGGATAGATAAAGACTTCAGTGATATTGTGTATCAGAATATTGCGCTTAAAGACTTTTAAAAATCCTAAGGGAAGTACAAGTATAAAAGAAACAAGAGCAGAGAAAGGAGTATATTCTTTTAAGAAAGCATTTAACGTAATACTCAACGCTATGACAACTACAGTAAAGAACCAGAATCGCAACACTAGCTCAGCGCGAACTGTAATTAAAACAAGTATTAACACTACAGCGATAACAAATGCAATAATAATAGAAAGCGTATTTGTCCGAGGCGACGTATTTTGTGGCGGTTCAAAGCCATAGGGTAAATGATAGAGAGTAGTATTAACCTGTGTTCCGTTTACAATAGTGCTCTGTAAGATCGGTTTATATGCATGAATAACGCCAAGGCCTATGAGTTGTGCAAGCAAGAACATGCCCAGCAAAAGGGCTATTATTTTCCAAGAATGTTTCATACTTTTCAAATGCCAAAGAGGTTTTTAACTCTTTACTTTAACCTGATGGTTTCCAGGTTTCTCGGCACTAGTGTTTCTACACGGTTGAGTTTATAGAGGCTTGAAGCGAGGTCAAGGCATCTGGAAACTTCTCCATGATTCACGACAATTTTCTTAGGTTTGGGCAGCATTCTGCTCACGTATTGGAGTAGTTCATTGCGACCTGAGTGTGCTGAGAATCCGCTGATGGTTTCTACTTCCATAGCAACCTGCACTTTCTCTCCATCAATAAAAAAGTCCCTGCCTCCCTCTTGCACCTGTCTTCCTAATGAACCGAGCGCCTGATAACAACCAAAGACAATGAGGTTTGCTTGACTACCTGCAAGATTTTTGAAATATTCAACAGACGCTCCGCCTACTAACATGCCTGATGTCGCAATGATAATACAGGGACCTCCTTCAATCACCTCTTTGCGTTCTGCCGGACTTCCCACACGTTTGCAGACATCGGAAACAAAGGGGTTATTATCCTGAAAAATTTGATTCCGTACGCTTGCGGAAAGAAAATCGGGATAAACGGTATGAATTGCGTTGATATCCCAAAGCATGCCGTCAAGATAGACGGGCACTGGCGGCAGTTCTCCAAACCGAATTGCTTCTTCAACACGCAAGAGAGTTTCCTGTGCGTGCCCTAATCCAAGTTCAGGCAGTAAAATCTTTCCGTTACGTGCAATTGTTTTTTTGACCAACTCCAGAAAGCGCTGTTCTGACTCTTGACGCGGTGGAATTGTATTTTCTTTCCCACCGTATGTTGCTTCGATAGTAAGCGTTTCTACTCTCGGAAAATGATTTGCGGCAGGATCTAAGAGCCTTGTTTTTCGATAGTTCGTATCTGCTCCGTAGACAAAATTATGCAGTCCATTACCTATATTAACGTGCACCTGTGCTGAGCCCAGAACATGGCCGGCATTATAGAGCGTGATACGAATATCGGGTGTTATATCTGTCACTTCTCCATATTCAAGGCAAATTGAGTGTCGTACCATTTCCTTAATATCTTCTGCACGATAGAGAGGAGAAGCTGCTTGCTTATACGCTACACCAACAAAGTCTAAAGTAAGGAGGGCTGCAATATCCCTTGTTGGCGCTGTTAAATATACCGGCCCTTTATAGCCCATTTTGTACAAATAAGGAATAAGGCCTGAATGGTCAAGATGAGCATGCGAGAGAATAATTGCATCAACTGAATTTAAATCTCCAATTTCGCATACGTTCAAGTAGGGAAAACGTTCCTGGCCTTCTGCATACGCCGGATTAATACCACAGTCTAAGAGCACTTTCGAGTTTGGAGTATGCAAGAGTAAACAAGATCTTCCCACTTGCCTTCCTCCACCAAGATAGGTAAGCCGCACCCACATATCCATCTTTTCAGGGCTCCAATCGTTGTAAATCTTCTTGCCAATATCATTCAAGAATTTTCTTCGATAATTATTATTCGCATAGAGCACTGAACGAATCTTCTCAGTAATCTTGCTTGGAATAGCAGGGCTGCGTTGGACTACTGGAGACCATAATGTCGCCCGCTTAATATCTGACAGTACCGCTCCTTGCTTTCCTATTACTATCCCTGGTTTCTTTGCTTCAACAATCACTGTACTGCGTTGCACATCAAAGATAATATTGGTGATGCCTGCCTCTTCTGGAACAAGAGCGCGAACTGTTTTCTCAGTTTCTTCCTCTGAAGCAAGTACCTCTTTATCAGCCCGTAATTCAATACGTTTCTTTATCTTATCAACAATTTGCTTGACTTTTGGCTCTCCTGTCTTAAAGAATTCTTTATCGCTAGTGTAAAGGACGATATTTGCTCCTTCAAACATAGCATCGCTTATACTTTTAGGTAATTCTTCTTTAATACTTTTTAAAATATCTGCCATTGTTGCAATAAACTATTTACTTGTATTCGGCTACAATTTCTTCAGAGATGACATGCTTAATGCCCTCTTTGGTAATTGAAAATACATCAATGCCATTGCCAGAACCAACATCGCGCTGTGTTGAAGCTTTGATACATTCTTTTGCAAGTTCAACACCTTCCTTTACTGAGAGGTCTTTCTTATATGTTCTTTCAAGCAAACCAAGGATATAGGGCATGCCTGAAGAGAAGTTTGCATCATAATCCTTGACTTTCATGACGCTACCCGCCGGCTCAATTGAGAATAATTCTGCTGTTCCATCTTCATTTACTCCGCCTACAATCATTCCAACGATACTTGGAATCATTGATGGTGTTCGTATATTTCTAAAAATTAAGTTCGCAAGCAAGTTTGCTGCTTCTTTTATAGTAGGACGCACTTTTGCTTTGAGCTCTTTAAGTTTCAGCTCTGCAGCTAATATTTTATGAGTTAATTGTGCATCTGCAACTCCTCCTGTCCAAGAAGCAAGAAGATAGTCATTTACCTTGTGCACCTTTAATGCGTCTTTGTTCATGATTAAAGTGCCTGCAGTTGCCCTCCGGTCTGCTGCCATGACAATTCCATCTTTACATACAATGCCTACTATGCTTGTATTTGACTTCAGAATATTTTGTTGAATTTCAGGATGCATAGAAGAGAAAGCCTCTAGTACGTAATACAGCTAGAAGAGAAGTATTTAAGGTTTGTGGTTTGCTTGTATGAGCTCAATATGTGAAGTATTTCCTTCCTTCTTAACGCGTAAGATATGATCAACAAAGCTTTCTATTTTTGGCTCATGGCTGACGAGGATGAGCTGTTTGACTTTTAATTGCTCTAGAATGTCTCGCATCTTGTCAATTTGTGCTTCGGAAAAACCTTCCGTCGGTTCATCGAGAATGATAATATCTTTTGTCCTTATACTACTATGAACAGAATTGATCGTTTGGTTTAAGGCAAGTCTATACGCCAACGCAACTGCGGTGCGCTCACCTCCTGAGAGAAAGGCATACTCCATTTCAACACCCCCTTGAATGATAATCGGCGTAAAATTCTCATCTAACTGAACTATGAATGCATCTCCTCCAATCATGGTAAACCACGTGCTAAAAAGACGAGAGAACTCTACCCTTAGCTTTAACATAACTTGCTTCTCTATAAAACTAACTAAGACAAGAAACTGATTTGAAAGCCAGTCATTCAAATCAGTAAGTTTAGTAAGCTGTTTCCGTGCTTCTTCTCTCGTCCTGAGAAGTTCCTGAAGTCTCACCGCTTCCTGCTGTAACAGCATAACCTCTGTATTAAGCTCAGCACGTTCGATTTCTGCATGTTTCTCTTCCACGAATGATTTCTTGAGTTCCTCAGCTTTACGCTTATAGCGAATGTCAAAAGGAGCAAGCTTGAATATTTGTTCCTTCAAAGAAAGCAAGTGTTTTTGTAAAAGATCAAGATCCTGGGTAAGAGTCTTCTGTAGCTTCATAACTTCCTCAATTTTCTTGCTTGTCTGCATAAGAAAAGTCTGCTTCGAGCGTATAATCTCATAGGCCGTGCTCTCTTGCTCAAGCTTACTGAGCAGGTCTCTCTCTTTTGAGAGCTCTGCCTGAATCTTTGTACGCTTTGCTTCTAAAACTGTGTGCTGCTTCTTGAGTTCAGCGAGTCTTTTCTCCGTATCGTTGAGTATGTTATGCTTGTGTGCTGGCGGTACATCCTGCAAACACGTTGGACAGATTTGAATCATAAAAATACGTTCTTTCTTATCTACCAGCTCATTAAAGAAAGAATCAAGCGTGTGCAAAGAACTTACCATTTTAATGTAGTCTTCATTGAGTATCTCAAGCGTGTGCTTTCTTTCTTTAAGAGCGTCAAGCAAAGAAGTGTGCTTTTTTTCATCGAAAGAAACGTTTGCTTCTGAAAGATTCTTTTTGAGCTCATACTCTTCTTTCTCGAGTATGGCAAGTGCTTCTCTTTTCGAAGAAGTAAGAATCTTTGTCTTTTCTATCTCTTTTTCAAGTCTCTCTTTTTCACGAATCTGCTTTTCTATCTCTTTTGCCTCCTGCTCAAGCTTTTTTCGTATAAGCATTTTCTCCTCTAGCTTCTTCTCAGTTATTATTTTGCTTTCAGCAACTATCTTTATTCGCTGCTGTACCGATTCATAAAGCGCTTTATCCTGTTCAATAAGTCGTACTTCTGCTTGTACTGTCTTTATTTCATCTTTCAGCTGCGCGCTAATGCGCAGAGCATTCTCATGAATGACTTTATATTTATCAATCCCGAAGATATGCCTTAATACTGAAAATCGCGTGTCGCTGTCTTCCAAGATAATCTGTTTCATCTGCTCTTGTGGTGTATATACTGTATATTTATAGAGTAGATTGTTTCTTTTAACAAACTCTGAAGGATACCCGAGAATATCTAATATGCGTGTTTTCAATTCTGTAGTAGAACATTCAATTCGTTTCCCCTTGTGAGTAATTGCTGCAAAGTCGCTTGTAACTGATTTTACATCTCTTTTCAAACCTCTTTCAACGATTATTTCCTGACCTTCAATTTCGCACTCAAGCGTAACTGCAGCATCTTCAGCCTCATTTCTTATGAGTGCGGATCCCTTCTGTCCTGCTTGCAAACCAAACAAAGCGTACTCTACTGCCAGCAAGAGCGAAGTTTTTCCTGAACCCACTGTGCCTGAGAGTAATACTGTTCCTTCCGGAAATGTCACTTCCTGGTCCTCATAACTACGAATATTCTTAAGGATAATCTTTTTTATTTTCATAGTTCGAGCGTCCTCTTTACTTCTCCATATAAGCGTTCTTCAAAGGTCGTGGCCTTTTCTTCGACCATTTGCTCAAGTTGTAGCGCTTTCAGAAGCTCGGGAATAAGAACATTGTATTTGCTTGGATACGTACTAGTAAATTTATTGATAATCTCTATCTCGAGGTTTCCCGTATCAGATGCCTCAAATTCTATAACTGCATCCGAATGATGAAGCTTTGTAGTGCTCTTAATAAATGAAAACGCTCCCTTTTTTCTGATCGCTTGTTCTATCTTTGAAAAATCAATATCTGCCAATCTTCCCTTTGCGAGAATTCCGGAAATGTGAAGAATAACGATTTTATCTTTAAACGCCTGCTTCTCTAAAACAGAGAGAATCTGTGAGACAGCAGTTAAAGCATCTGTTATTTCTACGTGAACTGATACTATCTCTTTAAGCTTTATTGTTTCTCTTCTAATCCGGCCGTTGTCAATAATGTAGAAAGAACCTCCTTGCAGCTCTTCAAGTTCAAGGAGATTGTTTGGAAACAGAGGACCTGAATACACTCTGTTTTCCCTCTGATAGGTCACATGAAGATGTGAAAGTGCCAAGTAGTCGACCTTCGGCAACTTTTGCTCATCAACCGCAGGAATAGGCAAACTGCCTACTGCGTCCCGCAGAGCTGTATGCAACATTAAGATTTTAAACATGCCAGGAGCATCGTGCAATTTTATTCGAGCAATCTCCTCAACCTCAAGTCCAGACTTCTTGCCTGGATAGCCATAGATTGCTATGTTTTTATACAAAGTTGGATGCAACATAAGAGTTCCCTTGTGCTCCTCAAAAACAGCTACATTTTTACAAAAACCGGCATGTTCCAGAACGTCAAGAAAGGTTTTTCCTGAAGCAGAATAATCATGACTGCCTGCAATGAGAAATACCGGAATCTTTACTTCTTTTAATTTCCTGAATTCATTGAACGTTTCTTTTAAGGTGTCAATAGAGGGATATGCTGAATCAAAGAGATCGCCGGTAACCAAAATAAAGTCAACCTGCTCTCGAATGCAGGCAGCTACAGCATACTGAAACGATTTAAAGTTTAGTTCTCTTAGTTCTGGTTGCCTCCAGCCTCCCAAATGACAATCTCCCATGTGTGCAAATTTCATAGAAACTCGGAGTGTGCGCGTTATATATAGATTATTGCTCAGGAGCAGCTAAGTGTTTGCGTCGTAACTGCCCGTTCACACAACACCAGCTTGCCCTTCCTCAACAGAGCTGGCTGGACTTCGAGACCGTACGTGCCTGATTGATTAAGCTTTGGATGGTACGTTCTCTGATATGTTTTTCCTGGAGGAAGCCCTTGGCGCTTTGTATTATTCTCATCAATCCAGAACAAATAAAAATTGTCATAAGCGATTGCAGAGCTACTCACCGCACTATTTGGATCATTTATCAACTCTTTAATACGTCGCTCTTCTGGACCAACACGAAGATAGACTGTATCGAGAGTAAAAAACCCCTTGTTGAGCAGTGTAAGAGTAAGATTTGCCTGTCCTATTGTTTTGCTTGCCGTACACGTGTATTCCTGTACAATGAGCGCAACATCGCTTGGACACGTTGCTTTTTCTTTAGGAACATATACTTGTAGATACGCATAGACCAGAACGCTTAAGCCAATAGCAATTATTATGAGTACTGCGTAGCTTACCATCTCGCTTACTGCTTTTTTATCGTGTAACCACAAACTGTTCATTATGAATCTTTTTTCTAATAACCACATAGAAATTCTGGCCTTTCTTAATAGTGAACTCCCGAGTGATGCGCTCTAGTTTTCCTTTGCTGTTATCTGCCTCCTTGGTATTAATGGGAATGATATCTATCTTTACTTTTTTTTCATCACTTTCTCCAGAATTCCTATTCGTGAGCACTGGATTACTTTTAAGGGCTCTCTGAGCTCCATCGTATGCTATTTCAGTCACTTGTGTATCATCGCCATACAAAAGCACAATATCGCTATCTGGATTAAGACGGGCATAATATGAAGTTAAATTCTTAATGTCTGCAACAATCTTTTCATGAGGCCGTTCATGGAGAATGCCATTATCAATAACTTGTGAAGTTTCATAATAAACTTCGTTTGAGAGATCGTAGACTACTTCTTGATACTGTGTGATGGTGCTCTTTGTATATACCTGACCAAGCGCTAGAATAACCATTGCAATAATCAGTGCTGCAATGAGAAAAAACTGGGCTCTTTTGTTCATGAACAAAAGAGAGATTGGATGTTTTTATAGGTTGCTAAGAAATAAATAAAGTGTAGACCTTGAGTTTCTTTGAAGCTCAAGCCATACAAACTCTTTTAGAGTTTGTAGACGGGGAGTTTGCCTCGCTTGAGTACGACAGAACCCTCATACCTTCCTCGGTTTTGCTTCCCTGCAAGCACCATGCGTCCTGTTTAGGGCTGCTTCATTCCTGACCTGACCCGATTCGCAGGAGCACGATCGAACAGGACAAAACGTCAACGTCTGGCATAAGACTGACGTGCCGCTGCGTCACGCGCTCCTTTAAGTCCACCATGATGCCCGTTTGTGTGATGGCACGGGGCAAGCGTGCCGACTCGTCTACCACAAAATGAGTTTATGTAAGGTATTTAAGAGTATCGTTTTCAAAAGTCTTCTGAATCAGTAATATGCGATTTAATCTTTACCAAATCGTGCTTACCCTTCATCTGTTTTAACTTTGACTGCCGGTTTGAAGCAGTCAGCACGAGAAGTACCGCTAATACTACTATTAGCAGCAGAGTCATACTGAGAAGTACAAGAGTGATACTCACACTTTTAGTGAGAATAAGAGTTATTTAAATCTTATTACATGCGTTCAAGCACGGGAATGCCCAACAAACTCAGAGCATTCTTAAGCACTTGAGCTGTTGCCTTTACCACTCCTACTTTAAATGATTCTTGTTTGCTTCCAATTACTTGCTCTGAATGGTAGAAGGAATTGAAAGACTGTGCCAAAGTAAGAGCATAGTGTGCAATATAATTAGGCGCATGCTCTCTGTGCGCTTTTTCCATTATTCCTGGAAATTGAGCAAGCTGAACAAGAAGAGCCTGCTCAACTTGAGAGAGTATGCCTGAGGTACCTGTACTTGCACTCTTTTTTGCTTTTTTCAGTATGCTCTGAGCTCGAGCATAGGTATAGAGTAGGTACGGGCCAGTATCCCCTTCAAAAAGCACGAACCTATCCAGGTCAAAAACCATATCATGCGCTCGGTAGTTTTTCAAGTCTCCAAATAGAATAGCAGCGCGAGCAATTGCTGCTGCTCTTTTTTCCAGCTCTTTTCTACTAACTTTTTCCCTCTTCAAAATCTCTTTCTCTGCTAATCTTCTTGTTTCAGCAAGAATATTTTCCATAAACATTGTTTTTCCTTTTCGTGTTGCAAATTTTTTTCCATCAACGTCTAAATATAATCCGTGCTCAATGTGTCTACAGGTAGATGCCCAGGGAAAGCCGAGCAAAGTAAGAACTTTAAACACTTGCTTAAAGTGCAACTTCTGTTCTGCTCCTACTTCATAGAGCATAGTGTCAAAAGCATATTTTGTGTGTCTGTCAAGGGCTGCTGCAATGTCTCTGGTGGCATAGAGAGTAGAGCCATCACTTTTTTCAATCAAGCATACGCCTAAACCGTGTGATTCTAGATCAACTATCAATGCCCCTTCGCTTTCCTTAAGCAGGTCTTTTTCTTTCAGTAGATGCATGACTTTAGATATTTCCCTTTTTTGGTACTCAGACTCGCCCGTCCAGACATCAAACGAAACTCCTAGCTGCTGATAGATCTCTTTGAAAGCGTGCAAGCTGAGTTTCCTGAACTTGCTCCATAAACGCAAAGCAGAGGCCTCTCCTTTTTCTAGCTTCTGAAATTCGAGACGCGCTTCCTCTTCTAGGGATTTGTCTGCGCTTACTTTTACATATAAATCAAGCAGATGTTTAGTGGGATTTGCCTGTAATTTTTTCTCATTTCCCCACTTTCTATACCCTAGCAACAACTTGCCAAATTGAGTGCCCCAATCGCCAAGGTAATTAATTTTTTTTACTTTATAGCCTTGGAAAGAAGCAAGCCGTGCCAGCGCATTGCCTATAATTGTTGAACGCAGATGGCCAATACCAAAGGGCTTTGCTATATTAGGAGAAGAGAATTCTATAACTATCGTTTTCCCTTTCCCCTCTTTTGACGAACCATATTTCTCTTTTTGCTTTACAATCTGCTTGAGCACCTGCTCTGTAAAAAGAGCCTTATTAAGAGTAAAATTGAGGTAGGGGCCGGCTGCTTCTACTTTAGTAATTTCTTTTGACAGTTCTACTTTCTCCGCTAATTCTGAAGCAATCTCTTTGGGATTTTTCCGATAGATCTTTGAGAGCATGAAACAAGGCAATGAATAATCGCCGTGAGAAGTATCTTTAGGCACTTCCAGCAAAGCGATGATGTTTCCTGGAGCAAGACCTGTTGCTTCAGCAAGCATTTTTGCAATAATCTCTTTCATGTGAGTATAAGAAAAAAAATGTTAATAAAACTATGCCTGTGAAGGATAGAGGCATAATACGTTATGCCTGACGCAGCTGATGACCACACTCAGTACAAAACTTCGCCCCTTCGTCAATCGGCTTTTTGCAACCAGGGCAATTGGTTAAAGGAATCGCCATTTTGCCGCCACAGTGCGGGCAGAATTTCTGTCCATCATCTCCTCCTTTGCCGCAGGTACTGCATGTAGGAGGAATTTTCTTACGTTCAATGACTGCTTTATACCCTGATCTGCCTGAAACCACTTTTGAAAACGCCTCCTGTATAGATGAAGGATCCTGGTATTTTCGTAAGTCTATATTGCTTCCCATAATTTCCTCTTTATACAGTTAGCTGGATAGGTGTAATTGGTTTTTATAAAGATTGCTGTAATGTCTTCTTTGTAAAATTTACCTCTGGTAAAGTAGATAATTGAGAGAACTATGTAACACCATCATCTATTTATATTCGATGTAATATCTGAGAAAATGATCAATGCAATCATTGAAGAAGAAAACGAGAGGATTTTATTCTTTCCTAATGGAGACGTTAATATTGATCTACTTGAGGCCTTATTGCTGGAATCTGACACCCATAATCACCCCTCAACAAAAAAGATTTCATGTCTGCGTCGTGTACGCATGAGCAGAGATGAAGAATATAGCTTAAGAACGCAATGTTTAAGCGTAGCACAGCTCGGCAAGCTTTATGAAGGGTGTACGGGTAGACCCTTTACTCCTGAAGAAACTCGTTTTTCTCAGGAGAGTAGATTTTCTCAGGAGAGTAGACTGGTGTTTGTTTATAACTCTAGGACTGGAACAAGCGGAGTTTATGATATGGGTAGCTAAGATTTACAAGCCTCTAGCGGGAGTTGAACCCGCGACCCCCGGTTTACGAAACCGGTACTCTGCCAACTGAGCTATAGAGGCATATCCTTACCTGGTGGAAAGGGTTTAAAAACCGTTTTGTGCAGCAGAGAATATAAGAAAAGCATTGTACCGCATGCGGCCTTTTAGTGCAGGGAGTATCCGTTCACGCATTGACCCCGCAGCCTTACTCTTTATACTTGCGCTTGCTAGCATGCTCCTCGGCTTAACACACCCTGCTTTAACTATTCTCTTCCGTGCAGGGCTGGTCGTTATTACTTGTTTTATGTTTATCTGGATGTTCTGGATATGATTTAGTTTTGCGAGCATCTAGGAAACGTTTATATATGCTCTCTCAGAAGAGAAAGCATGAAAGTTACGCCGGGCAGTAAAATTAAAGTGGAGTATGAAAGGACGGCTTGAAACAGGAGAAGTATTTGATTCTTCGACTCATGACGATCATTCGCACCCTCTTGCATTTGAGGTAGGAAAACATACCGTCATTCCCGGATTTGAGCAAGGAGTACTAGGCATGGAAGAAGGTGAAGAGAAAGCTTAAATACTATTATCTATTTGAAGATAAATGAAGAGAGGTTTGATTTTTTTCAGCTTTTTGTTTATTTTCTCTATTATTCTTAGCAGCTTTGCGTTTGCAGAGGAGCAAACAACACCAACTGATAGTTCAACATCTGCCTCAACAGCAGATGCAAGCAGTCCAGGAGAAGTGAAAACAGATGGAAGCTCCGTCGATTCTAATGCTGCTGAGCAAGATTTAGGTGTTGGTGTAGGCATCAAGCCTGACAGCGCGTTCTATGGAATTGAAAAAGGAATCTTGGAGAAATTTAGAAACCCTGAGGAAAATAGAAAAAAGAAATTTGCAGAACTTGAGTCGAGCATTCAAGAGGGAAATGTGGATGCCGCACGAAAATCTCTGAAAAGGTATGAACGATATGCCAGCGAAGCAGAAAAAGAACTGCCTCCAGAACAGGCAGCAGAAGCAAAAAGAAGTGCTATAATTATTCAAGCAAGAATAAAAAATCTTGAAGGAAAAATTCCTGAAGCAGACAGA